>JBGSRE010000918.1:0-23892 GCA_041737755.1 Oligoflexus sp. | reverse complement strand
GGCTTCCTGTTTCGAAATTTAGGCGTAGGCTCGGTATTTGATGGCATTGCGGGAACGATTTTTGTCGCCTTTATTGGAGCGGTCGTCCTCCTCTTGCTCCTGCGTCTACTGCATAGATCGCGAAGTGCATAGGCTAGCCGTTTTCACGGCTAAGAGCTCGAGGCAAAGTCGTCCTGCGAGCTCTGGTTCTAAACATTTCATGGGCTAATGATAAAGTCTGGCAATACCTTCCGCATGGGCTGCGGGCCGATTTTCTGCAGTTCTGTATTGAACAGCAGGACAGTTTCTTTGCTCAGTGCCAAAGCATGTTCGTCGGGCTGAAAAGTAGTACCGGTTGGATAATCAACGCCGACAGTCTTGGTCAGTTCGATATGGGTTCCCAGGACTTTGCTGACCGGTCGATTTTCGATGAATTTAGCCAAGCGAGTGGCGCTCAAGCGAAGCGCCGCCCAATCCTGCACATAGATACGGCCGGGATAAAGTGTATCGCCAGTAAAAAGAATACCCGTCTGGCCATCATAGAGTGCGATGTGGCTGGCTTCATGACCAGGCACCGGGATCACCTGCAAAACTCTTCCGCCTAAATCGTAGTCAACGATCTGATCCGGCCAATTCTGAATCCCAAAGAAGTTCGCAACCGCTGCTTGGCCTGTTCCAACCAAAGTCGTCGCCGGCTGTCCGGTAAACTGAGGGTCAGCCGCGCGATGATCTCCATGGGCATGAGTATGGGCCACGATAAGGTTAATGTTGGGTCGATTGGCAGCACCATAATGTTCGACTAACAGTGTTTCTACCCTAGTTCGTAAGGGAAATGTTGTGGCGGAAGCGGTGGCGCCAGTATCCAATAGCAGGGCCTTGTTGGCGCCAAAAATCAAATAGAGAAAGGGTCCTTCGAAATTGAGGCACTTGTTCTGTCGCATGATCGTCAGATTTTTATTGTAGGCATGGACCTGCAGGGGTGGATCCTGATTTTGACTGCAATCAGCCGATCCATGCTGCCAGACAACATTCAAATCGCCTGTTTCAAGAGTTGGCGCGGGTGGAGTGACTTTGCCTCCTGGCTCATCCGGTTTTTTTCCCACATCAGCCGTTGCAGTGCTGGTCGATGTCGCTATGGACTCGTCTTTAACAGAAGGAGCAGAATTGGTCGCTGCCGATGGTTCACCGCGCTGGGGAGACGCTTTTTTGCAAGACAGCACGGGAAACACGAGCAGACCCAGCAGAAGATACCTTAGCATAAGCACCCCTCATCCCTTGTCATGTGAATCAAAGCATGAGGATAGCAAAGACTTTCGCTAGCGAATAGCGAGCAGCACAAATAAGTTTTTGTGGCATGGTTTGGGTTCAAAAAATTGCGAGTGATAGCGCCTTTCGAATTGGATATGGCCGCCAGCAGGACTAGGTAAGGGCCCAAGCAGGGCTCAGTTCTTATTAAGGTTTTGGAGTCTCTTTGGTCGAAGCTTCTATAAATACCCGCCGAGCGATTTTCCCGCGATCGATATGGCCCAAAATAGACCGTAGATCTTCGTAAATGGTGCGGTCATTCACCAGAGCGCCAAGCGTTCCTTGTCCGGAATCTATTTTCTTAACAATGGAATCGGTATGCGCAGCTGCACTTTCCAGGCTGATAAGACTCTTTTTTAGGATCGCCTTTGACTGCGGATCATTCAAAGTGGAAAGAAAGGAATCTTTAGCACTCAATTGGGTCATGAGAACACGCAGGATTCGAGCAGATTCGGTGAAGTCATTGCTCATAGCATTCATCACGTTCCGATCAGGAAGGCCGGAAGTGAAAACGTCGATTTTTTGGACTGTGCTGCTGACCGTATTGACAATATCGCTGGTCTTTTCCATAACGCGAGCCAAACCTTCCACAGCCCTTGTTTCAATGAGCTCATTTTCGGCCAAGGCCCCATCGGGGGTAGCTCTTCCAGGATTAAGAGCGACGAATTTATCACCCAATAACCCCTGGGTATCAAGACCAACCGTTGCATCATGGCTGACAAGTTCATAGTACGGACTATCGACTCGTAAAGTTGCGGCTATTGCCAGACCTTGGGGGCGGGGTTCAATGACTATTTTTGCCACGCGTCCTACTTCCACTCCTCCAATCCGCACGGGCGCTCCCTGGACCAGTCCTGAAGTATTTTCGAAGAAAGCTTTAAAGTTGCGTGATCGTTTGAAGATGCTCAACTCATCACCCGCAATGATAATACTCAGACCGACGACAAGAGCCACGCCGAGGATAAAAACTCCCAGGTTCATTTTGGTTTTAATCGTGGCATTCTTCATGCGACCTCTCCATTTATATAGGCCATAATACGCTCATCAGGTTTATCCTTGATCTGCTCGCGATTCTGCACAATCGCGATTTTCCCTGCTTGGAGAAAGGCGATGCGATCGCCAATAGCCAAAGCACAGGGCACATCGTGGGTGACCAAAATACCGGTCGTACCGCGACTCTTCAAGCTTTGCATTAGCGCGGTGATCATTTTTGCATTGGCGGGATCCAAACCTGCTGTTGGCTCGTCATAGAGAATTATCGGTGGATTGAGCATAAGTGCCCGGGCCATTCCCACCCGCTTTTGCATGCCACCACTGAGTTCTGATGGATAGAGTTTCTCGATTCCCGGCAGGGCAATACGTTCTAGCATATCGGTGGCGGCCTCCCGCCTTTGCTGCCCGGTCATGCGAGTGAATTCTTGCAGCGGATATTCCAAATTCTCAGCGACTGTCAGGCTGTCAAAGAGAGCTCCGCTTTGAAAGGAATAACCAATCTTTCGACGAACGTCCCTCCACTCTCCAGCATTCAATTGCGTCAGTTCCTGATTCTCCAGAAGAATAGAGCCGCCCGCTACTGGGTCTAGCCCGATGATCGCGCGCAGCAGGGTACTTTTGCCCGTTCCGCTGCCACCGAACAAGACCAGTAATTCGCCTTTATAGACATCCAAAGATAGTCCACTATGGATTCGATGGGAGCCAAAGCGAGTTTCCAAATCGCGAATGGAAAGAATGATGCTTTGATTTTCCGCTACCATTGCAGCATCCACTGAATTTTTGTGACAAGAAGATCGGCTACCAGGACAAATATATTGGCTGCCACGATCGCCGCCGTCGTGGCAATGCCGATACCTGATGTTCCGGTTGATGTGCGCATACCGATAAAGCAAGCGATGAGACCTATAATGCCCCCGAACACAGAGGTCTTGGCCAGGCTAATAACGAGGTCGATGAATCGCACGGAATCCACGGTCTTCTGCAAGTAGAGTGGGGCGGCAATTCCCAAACTACTCATCGAAACCAAAAGGCCTCCGGCGATTCCCGCCACATCTGCAAGTAAAGTAAGAAAAGGCATGCCACAGAACAAAGCAATCACGATAGGCGCTACGAGTTTTTCATTGGGATCCGAACCCAGTGCTTTGAGTGCATCAATTTGCTGAGTGACGCGCATGGATCCGAGTTCAGCGGCGACCCCTCCACCGGAACGGGCGGCGACCATCAGGCAGGCAAAGACTGGTCCGAGCGCGCGAATGATTGCAAAAGCCACAATGTTGGGCACATAAAGTTTGCCCCCAAAGCGGGACATGCCTTGGCCGAATTGCAAAGCCAAAGCTGCTCCCGTAGCAAAGGAGGTGATCATCACCAAAACCCAGGCGCTGCTTACCAAAGTTTGGAAGCGTTCCATGATCACCCCAGGAGAACGGAGCGCGCGAGGTACGCAGCGAATCACTTCGCCAAACAGGGCGAGGAATTCATAAGTGACCAGTCCGGCGTTGGCCAGAGGTGTCCCCAGTCGGTAGAAAAAGATATGGCAAGCATGGGCGAGTCTTATCATGGCTGTGAACTCGCGCGGAAGCCTTGCAGTGCCTTGTCAAAAGCTAGGCGACTGCTGGGAGCCAGCTGGTTTCCTGCTAGTATAATATCGAACAGACAGCTCGAAGTGCGGACCACCGCCAGTCGCACAATGAGTGGCTTGCCATCGACGGTCCCGCGTACTTCGGTGATGAGTCCGGGATAGCCACCGACGGTCGTGGTTTTGGCAGGCTCCAGGACTTCATGGCTAGGCAATTGTTTGAGAATAACGGAAGCAAGTTTTTCCAGGGTTTGGAATCGGTCCTCCCCGCAGGCCGAACTGATATTGAGAATGGCCTGATCCAAGCTATTTCGATAGGCGCTATCGGCTTCGCCTGGATCGATTATTTCCCAGCCCACGCCGGGTTCTGAGATTTCAAAATCCTGACTTTTAGAGTCTTTGCTGCTAAACAGAGTTGATAAGCAGCTGGTCAAAATCACTGCAATAGCAATCACGACAAAGACACCGGCCTTGGGCATAGTGTATCGCTCATGTTTGATTGTTAAGAATCTGTAGCTTGAATTACCGCCCCTTTTGGGCGTAGGAAAGAACTATTTGCAAGAAACAGACCTGGAGTATTCTTTGCAGTGAAAGACAATGGAAGAGCCTAACTCATCCGTAATGAGCCGAGCTTGAAGGGACTATGGACTTGGCCTAGTCAATGCGTCGATGATCTGTGTAGCATACACCTTTGTCCGAAATTCCATTCGGAATGCTCGTCCCTTCACCGCCATCAACGCCCAGACTTGCTCATCATCAGTCAGGATGAGACTCAGCCCAAATCTTTGTGAGTGCGTCGGTAAATACTTGGGATGGCTGAGCTCCTGAGATTAAAAATCTGCGATCGATGACAAAGGCGGGAACACCTTGCAAGCCAAAACTCTGTGCCGTGCTCTCGTCATCCCTTACCTCTTGAGTAAAGGCATCGCTTTGCAGACACTTTCGCGCTGCTTCGGTATCCAGTCCGATATCTTGGGCCAGTTGAATCAGGGTGGAGGGGTCGCTGATATTTTTCCCTTGTTCGAGATAGGCGGAAAATAGCTGCTCGCCCATGGCGTCCTGTTTGCCATGGGTTTGCGCCAGGTGCAGGAGTCGGTGTGCATCAAAGGAGTTGGTTGGAATGAGTCGCTCAAAATCAAAGTTTAGTCCGACTTCAGCGGCCTGACGTGACAGATTCTGACTGGATTCCAGAGCCCATTCCAGGGAACGGCCATATTTTTCTGCCAGCAATTCATGAATTTTCTTATGTGTGGCCTTTGGTGTATTCGGATCCAATTCAAAGCTTCGCCAAATGACTTGGACCTGATCCCGATGAGGAAAGGCATCCAAAGCCGCTTGAAACTTTCGTTTGCCGATAAAACAGAAAGGACAAAGAATATCCGACCAAATCTCAACCTTCATAGACCGAAAGCTCCTTATGCTTTTGACCAGCCGTCAAGGCTGTTTGACTTTATTGATAAGGTTTTTAACGAGACGCTTGCTCACACTGCTTGCCAGATCCTGAATGGCAGCATTTTTCAAAACTTCCTGCCAAATAGGCTCAAAGTCAAAAACCTCCTGGGATCTATATTGAACGAATAGCGATTCCAGAACTTGAAAGAGCTCCTTGCGTTTCTCATCAGGCAGCTCGGTAAAGGCATCATGCAGCATATTGAGCAGGATCTGACCGGACGCTATGGATCCGCTTTCTAGCTTGTCCTTGATCGCATTCTGGGCTTTTTGCTTTGCTGAATCAATCCAGGACCCTAAGATATCCATGCCTACCCCCGCCGAAAAATATTGACTTTGATTTTCAAGAAATCGGGTTCAATAAGTTGAATTTACGGCAAATGCCTCTGCAGGCAAAGGACAGATTTGTCTTCACTGGTTTCGATCGGCTACAAGTGGCTCCAGTCGCAATCCTTGCAGAAAATTATCTTATTTCACAGATGTTTTTAAACTCAGGATCCGATTTTGCGCACTGTTTGCCATTGCAAGTGAATACAGTTCCATATCGGGTGGCGCCACAGAAAGGATAGCCACTCATCCCCAAAGTTTGGGCTGCTGTGGTCGCTGGCTTCGAATTTGCGGTCACTTCACAGATATTTTGGAATGCAGGATCCGACTTGCCACACTGTTTGCCATTGCAGTTGAAGAGATCACCATAATAAATTGCGCCGCAAAGGGGCTTGCCACTGCTGCCAATCGTCGACTGAGCGGGGGCTGAGGCCGGCTTCGATGTGGCGGTGATCTCGCAGATATTTTGGAAGTTAACGTCGGATTTTCCACACTGTTTGCCATTACAGCCAAAAGCATCGCCATAGTAGATCGTTCCACAAAGGGGGAACCCACTGGCAGCGGCTGTTCCCTTGCTGGCCGCATCGATCTGCTTTTCCATCGCTGTCTGTTTGTCGGCGAGTTCCTTGAGTTTGGCGTCAGCCTCTTCCTTTTGCTTTTTCAAAACAGCAATTTCTGTTTCAAAAACTTTTCTTTGTTCCTCAGAAAGCTGCTTGTTGGCATTCATTTGCGTTGTAAGATCATCAATTTTCTTTTGCAAACCCGTGGATTGGGTTTGATTCGTTGCCAGATCCCCTCGAATACGTTCCAGATCGCTGCGGTTCTTCTGAATGATTTCATTCAGTTCATTAGAGTTATTAGTCTGACTCATGCCCACTGTCGAATTGCCAAGTGCAGGTACTGGTTGACTAGTATTGGATTTACAACTGATAAAAAATAGGCCCAGCAGAAGCTGCGAGAGTAGAAAGGAAATCAGTTTCATGTCATGCCTCAAAGATCTGTTTTATGGATTGCGAATTTCCTATTGTCTTGCAGCTTGCGTGCCAGATGCATTGGTTGATAGGTGTTTCCAGGTTGGACACTTATTGCAAAGAGTCGATCTGAAGAAAGTGTCAAGGTGCGATGATAATTTGTCTTTTTGGTGCTTTGACGTAAAATTAATAAAACCCAAGGAAATATAGAATTTAGCTTTAGCTCTCAATTCATGTCAGTGGCGCAACATTGTCAATCGATTGGTCAACGGCAGCCCTGAGTTTTTATCGATCCCTTGGCCAATGGTTCAGAGTATAATGCTTCATTACTAAGTTTCCTATCTGACTCAACCAACAAGAGAGAGGTCTCGTTATGACTTCAGGGACAGCTAACAAGATTCCCCATCCACCCCGCTATCCTTTTATCGGTAATCTTCCCCAAATTGTCGGTGAGAATCTGATGCAAAATTTGCTCAAGCTTGCCGAGCACTACGGGCCTCTCTTTGAAATTGTTTTGCCTCAGGGTCGGTTTTTTGCTGTGACCAATCATGAACTTGGTAAGTTGGTGATGGATGATGCTCTCTTCGAAAAGAAGGTGGCGCTTTCTCTAAATCACCTTCGCCATTTTGCCGGCGATGGTCTCTTTACAGCACGGAATGACGAACCAAACTGGGCCAAAGCCCATAACATTCTGATGCCTGGCTTTGGTATGAGGCAGATGGTGGCTTATGTACCACAGATGTTCGAAATCGCCGAACAGATGATAGAAAAATGGGAGCGGCATGGTCATGAAGGGGTCGATGTTCCCGAAGATTTTACTCGTTTAACCCTGGATACGATTGCTCTCTGCGGCTTTGACTATCGCTTTCATTCCTTTAAAAGTCAGACTCTTCATCCATTTCTTGATGCCATGGTGTATGGTTTGCAAGAAGCCGTGGCGAGAATGAAAAGGACCAAGATACAGCAGGTCTTTAAGAGTGATGCTCACTTCATTGCATCTCGAGACCTTATGTTTCAAGTCGTCGATGAACTCATTCAAGAGCGAATCAAAAACATCGACGCCTATCAGGACAAAGTCGACTTTTTATCTCTCATGATGAACGGCATTGATAAAAAGTCTGGCAGTAAGATGGAAATGGAAAACATTCGCTACAACCTCATCACATTCCTCGTCGCTGGGCATGAGACGACCAGCGGACTGCTGTCCTTCGCCACTTACTGGCTTATGAAGAATCCTGAGATTCAAAAACGCGCACGCGAAGAAGTAGATGCGGTATTAGGCCGAAAAGCGGGCGTGTGTCCCGATTGGAAACAGATTGGTCAATTGAAGTATATCAATCAAATTCTGAAAGAAACATTGAGGATCACCCCCTCGGTGCCCTTTATCACTCGTACTCCTCGGCAGGATATCATGCTGGGCGATCAATACTTGATAAAAAAGGATGATGTCTTACGGGTCTTTATTGCTTCCATTCACAAGGATCCAGCCGTTTGGGATCAGCCTAACAGCTTTGATCCAGAGCGATTCTCTGCAGCCCGAGAGGCAAGCATCCCCGAATATGCCTTTAAACCTTTCGGGACGGGTGATCGTTCTTGCATAGGTCAGCACTTTGCTATGGTGGAGGCTTCCATCAGTCTCGCTCTCGTGCTGAAGCATTTTGAAATCATCGATGATCGGGGCTACGAGCTGGAAATTAAAGAAACGATTACCTTGAAGCCCAAAGATTTTACCGTCACTCTCAAGAAGCGTCCAGATCTCGTGCGCGATGGTTCACGGCCCGTGCCAACGCCAAGTAAGAGTACAGAATCTCGCTCTCGACCAACAGAAGTCCGAGCAGCTCCGCAGCATGCCACTCCTCTGGCCATCTACTATGGCAGTAACATGGGATCGACCGAGGACTTTGCCATGCGAATGGGCCAGAATGCAAAGCAGTTGGGCTTTGTCTGTAACATAGCCCCGCTTGACGATGCCGTTGAAGCCTTGCCGAATACCGGTGCCATTCTTATTTTGAGCTCAACCTACAATGGACTGTCGCCGGATAACGCAAAAAAATTCGCCGCCTGGATCAAAAGTCCTGAGTTCAAAACTCAGGGAGTGAAATACGCTGTGTTCGGTTGTGGCAATACCCAGTGGAAAACCTTTCAAGCCTTTCCAAGAGACATTGATGCGGCCTTCCATAATGCCGGTGCAGTGCCGCTTTTAAGCCGAGGCGAAACCGATGCCAACGGTGACTTTGAAGGCGGCTTCGAGCGCTGGTGCAAAGGCTTTTGGCTGGACACTCTGAAAGCCTTCGATCTGACTATCAATCCAGACGATTACCTGAATGCTGGGCGTCGGCAGTTTTCTATCAGCGTCGTCGAAGAAAGCGAAGCGAGGCCGCTCTACGCAGACTATGATGCCAAACCCTTTCGAGTGCTGGTCAATCGGGAGCTGCAAAGGGTCGGCGGCGATGATGGATCGGAACGGGCGACTCGGCATATTGAGCTCCAGGTTCCGATAGGTTTTCAATATTCCATTGGCGATCATATTGGAGTCTTTGCTCAGAATCGGGACTCCCTGGTCGTGGCGGTTGCCAAACGTCTTGGTTATGGACCGGATACTCTTGTGACCCTGCGCGTTGAAAGTGAGCTCAACTCATTCCTGCCCTTGGGACAGGCCCTACCATTACGGCGACTGTTGGGTGATTACTGTGAATTGCAAGAAGTGGCCAGCCGGAAGACTGTGTCTATGCTCGCGGGTTGCTGCATGGTGGAAAGTGAAAAACAGACTTTGTTAGCCTGGAGTGCAGAAACAGTCGCAGGCCAGGAGGCTTTTGCTCAAGAGGTTCTTGGTAAGCGGCGCTCGACTTTTGATCTGCTCCTGCACTTTAAGAGCTGTGAATTGCCATTGGATCTGTTTTTTGAATTGGTTGGACCGATAAGGCCCCGTTACTATTCCATTTCTTCCTCGCCATGGCATCAAAAGGATCGATTGTCCATTACGGTTGGTATTGTCGCCGGGCCGGCGCTGTCGGAAAATGGAAGTTTTAAAGGACTCTGTTCCAGCTATTTGCAGTCTCGTGATCCCGGCGATGAAGTCTGGGGCTTTGTCAAATCGCCATCGGTGCCTTTCCGTTTACCCGAAGAAGAGCAACGGCCTATACTTATGGTTGGTCCTGGAACTGGAATCGCACCCTTTCGCGGTTTCTTGCAGGAAAGGGCTCACCGGAGTCGCCAGGGTATGAAAATGGGCGAAGCCCATCTCTTCTTTGGCTGTCGTCGCCGGGCTTTGGATTTTCTCTACGAGGCTGAACTGCAGGAATTTACCAAGCAGGGTGTCTGTACTCTTTACCTCGCTCTATCCCATGAGCCGGATTCAGAGTTTAAATTTGTCCAGGATCGCATCTGGGAACAGCGTGATAAAGTGTGGAATCTCTTGGAGAGTAACGCTGTGATTTATGTTTGTGGTGATGGCCTCTATATGGCTCCAGATGTCCGCGAGACTTTCAAGAAAATCTATTCCCAAAAGAAAGCTGCGCCGTCCGCCGAGGCGGAAGCTTGGATGGAGGGCTTGGAAAACTCTCAACGCTATCTGACCGATGTGTTTGGTCAGAAAAAGGCCTAAAAGATCGATTCTTGGACGGATAGGTTTTAAAAAGGGGTCAATGGTGGCCCCATTACTCCCCTTCTAGGGGGGAGTCTGCAGCAAAGCCTAGCAACTTGTCGGACGATGATTTAGATTTTTACTTAAGAATTTTATTAATGTCCATTGCACGGAAGGAAGCATCGCATGCGATACCGTCCCTTGATCTCGAGTTTCTTGTTGAGCGTCTTGCTTGGTGGTTTGAGTTCCAATCTGCACGCTGAAATTTCCAAATTGGGTTGCAAAGAAGTCGAGTCCATCGAAGTGAAATGCAAAGAGTTGGAGGTTCAAAACGCCGCTTGTGATACTGCAGTTCAGGCCGAAGTGAAGGCCAAGATCGATGCGGCAAAAAAAGAGCAGGAGGCATGCAAAGCCAAGCACTCCTTGCAATACGTTATAAAGTGCAAGGCCGAGATCAAGAAGGCCACCACGCTCGTCAATACGCCCAAGATGGCTCTCAATAATTCCGTGCAAAAGGAGCAGTTGGCCCTTCCAGACAGCGCTTGCAGCAAGGCCGAAGTCATCGGTAAGGAACAGAAGCTTTGCAAGTCGCCGAAAAAAGTCATGGACGCCATGAAAGTAAACTGTATCAAGGATATGTAGATCATCTCCCGGCGCATTCAGCGCCGGCCTCCCTCGTGCCTAGCTGCGCAGCAGCGGGTGCCCGTGCCTCTGCCTGTGCCTGCCCCGCACCTGCTCCGTGCCTGCCCCGCACCTGCCCCGTTCCCCTGCTTACGGCACTTCTAACCAACTACGGAACTTCGTGGCCCATTCCCGCCTGAAGGATAGCAAACCATTCTTCACTGCTTAAAGAAATCGTCTCGGCATCGAGCATCTTTTGCAAGCGCTCGCTATCAGTGCTGCCTATGACCGGAACAAGTCCCGCCGGATGCTTAAGCAGCCAAGCGATCAGCAGAGTCTCGGCCGAACATTTTTTGCTAGCAGCTAGTTGTTCTAAGAGTTGTTTCAGTGGCTGAATTTCAGGACGACGATCCGTCCAAATACGACCGCCTGCAAGAGGTGACCAGACCATAGGCCGATAGCGAAGCCGTTGCGCATGATCCAGTGTGCCATCAAAAAACGGCGCACTCTGCAGCGGATTAACTTCAATTTGATTCGTCACCAGCGGCTGGTCCAGACGCGACTGGAGCAAATCAAATTGAGCCGCTGTGAAGTTAGAAACGCCAAATGCCCGAACTTTTCCCGCCTGCTTCAATTCAGCAAAGACTTCCGCCACAGCATCCGCATTCATAAGTGGATCCGGCCGATGAATGAGCAAAAGGTCGAGGTAATCGGTCCGCAGATTTTGCAGCGATTGCTCAACGGATTGCCGGATATGCTGGGGACTGGTGTCATAGGACTTGGAGCGGTGTTCAGGCCGTGCTGACGACACGAGTTTAATACCGCATTTACTGATCAATTCCATACGCTGCCGCTGGTCGCTGCGGATACTTTGTCCAAACAGAGCTTCGCACTGATAGGATCCGTAGATATCCGCGTGATCAAAACTGGTCACGCCCCGCTCGAGACATATATCGACGAGCTGGCGAATTTTTTGCTGATCACCGGAAAGGGGAGGATTCGTGAAGCGCCAAACACCATAAACGAGGCGAGACACTTCTAATCCTTGAGGGCACAGTTGAACACGACTCATCGACATTAAATCCTCCATTGGTTCTCAATCATTCAATAGGCCAAACTCATGATTTTGACAAGGTAGCAAGAGTTTCGAAAGCCATAATAGAATCGGGACTCTGGGCATTCTTGGTTCTGTTGGGAAAGACGAAGGCAGAGTGGCCTGGGATGCCCGCCGTCGCCTCCTGATGGCGTCTGGCGCCGGTTTCCTTCCAAGCCCGTTAGGGGCCCCATTTTAGGCCTTTCTGGACTCTTATTTAGTAGCCGAAAAATACAATATTATATAATAATATTAATGTATTGAGAGCATAAAACAATTTAAATATAAAAAGATGTTAATATAGGTTTGCCTTCTGACCGATAGGCTTGTAGGATAAAAAAGCTGCACTCAAAAAGGAACCCATGCCATTGGACGTAATTGCTTCTCAGCCTGATCTGAAGAGATCGACTGCCACTCCTGTGAGCAGCCATCTGGCAGCGATCTGTAGGGCTGTGGCAGATTCTTTGCGCCTCGATATCATGCGGGTGCTCAGCAATGATTCCTTTGGCGTGCAAGAATTGGCGAGTATTTTTTCCATGCCGCAGCCTGGGATGAGCCATCACCTCAAAGTCTTAGCCAAGGCAGGCTTGCTGGTAACGCGTCGGGAAGGCAATAGCATTTTCTATCGGCGTTCACTCTTGAAGGGTGGCAGTGAATTCCACGATTTTCAAACGAGCCTCTTTGCGACAATTGGTGAATTGCCGTTAAGCGAAGAATATGCCAGTCGCATTCAGGCCGTTTATGAGGACCGCTCTTCGCAGTCCAGGCTCTACTTTGAACGCAATGTCGACAAGTTTGAAGAGACTCAGGGTATGCTCTGCGAATTGAGTCAGTATTTACCCAATATCAAGGAAATACTCGATCTCATTGATTTGCCTCGGGCCAGTCTTGTTATGGAAGTCGGACCAGGTCAGGGCGAGCTTCTTAAGGAGCTGGCCAAACGCTTTGAAAGTGTGCTGGCGCTTGATAGCTCGGAAGAAATGCTGGCCTTCACCAAAAATAAATTGGCAGGCAAGGACCGGATCACTTTTGTGCAAAGTTCTTTGGAAGCCTACGATCCTGCCGATTTGCAACTCGACGCGGTGGTTTTGAATATGGTCCTGCACCACATCTCATCCCCCCTGCAAGCTTTTCAAAAGTTGCGGCAGATCCTGCGCAAGAATGGGTTTCTCCTGATTGCCGATTTATGTTCACACAACCAGGAGTGGACTCGGTCTTCGTGTGGGGACGTCTGGCTGGGATTTGATCCTCAGGATCTTAGGGAATGGGCGGCAGGAACCGGATTCGTCGAGGATCAAAGCCTCTATCTTGGTTTGAAGAACGGCTTTCAAATTCAACTCAAGCTGTTTCGTGCGATTTAATTCGCCGGCTCAACATAAATGTAAAGGGAATAAGAGATGACAAAACCAGATTACAAAGTAGCGGACATCAGCCTAGCAGATTTCGGTCGTCGTGAAATCAAATTGGCTGAACGAGAAATGCCAGCTTTGATGGGGCTTCGCCGCAAGCACGGGGCTGAAAAACCCTTGAAAGGCGCGAAGATTATCGGCTGTATTCACATGACGATTCAAACCGCAGTTTTGATCGAAACCCTTGTGGAACTTGGCGCCGAAGTTCGCTGGTCTTCGTGTAACATCTTTTCCACCCAGGATCACGCCGCCGCTGCCATGGCCGCCAAAGGCGTGGCTGTTTATGCTTGGAAAGGCCAGACCAACGAAGAGGGTAACTGGTGTATCGAGCAGACTATCTTGAAAGATGGTAAGCCTTGGGACGTCAACATGATTTTGGATGATGGCGGTGACTTGACTGAAATGATTCACGGCAAATATCCCCAACTTCTCGGCAAGATTCATGGCATCACCGAAGAAACCACCACAGGCGTGCACCGGCTGATGGAAATGATGGTGAAAGGCGAACTGAAAGTTCCCGCCATCAATGTCAACGATGCTGTCACCAAATCTAAAAATGACAATAAGTACGGCTGTCGCCACAGCTTGAACGATGCCATCAAACGCGGTACGGATATGCTCATGGCTGGTAAAAAAGCCTTGGTTATCGGCTACGGTGATGTGGGCAAGGGCTCGGCTCAGAGTTTGCGTCAAGAAGGAATGATCGTGAAGATCTCCGAGATCGACCCGATCTGCGCGATGCAGGCTTGTATGGATGGTTACGAAGTTGTTTCACCTTACAAAAATGGTATTAACACAGGGACCGCCGAAGGTGTGGACAAGCAACTGCTTGGCACTCTCGATATGATCGTAACGACCACAGGCAATATCAACGTTTGTGACAAGCATATGCTAACCGCTGTAAAATCCAACGCTGTGGTTTGTAATATCGGTCACTTCGATAACGAAATTGATACCAAGTTCTTGCGCGAAAAATTCGAATGGCAGGAAGTGAAGCCTCAGGTTCACAAGATCTTCCGTGACAACAAGGATGAAGAAAACTTCATTATCCTTCTGTCTGAAGGCCGCTTGGTTAACCTTGGCAACGCCACGGGTCACCCTTCGCGTATCATGGATGGCTCCTTTGCCAACCAGGTGCTGGCGCAGATGTATCTCTTCTCGAAAAAATGGGCTGACAAGAAAGACGAGCCTATTTTTGTTCGCGTCTTGCCCAAAAAATTGGATGAAGAAGTGGCAAGAAACATGGTGGAAGGTTTTGGCGGCGTGATGACTCAGTTGACCGCCGATCAAGCCAAATACATCAATGTGAAAGTCGATGGACCCTACAAACTCGACGAGTACAAGTACTAAGAATTTCGATAGCTTTTGAAGCCCGTCTCGCCTGAGGCGGGCTTTTTTAATGGTGACTCGAGCTCGGGAAGTAATTCTGCTTCGACCAGAATAGAACCCAAAAGTTGATGCCAGTTGAGTTCCACTTTCAATCCCGCCATCATCTCTTCCATATAGGTCGAGACGGTGTCCGAGAAATAATGCAGTGGATTCAACCGAACCTTCTTCGATAGTCCGCTTTGCAGAAGATACTCCATCAGGTGTTGCCGGCCCTCAAGATAGAACGGCCTTAGCTCATCAAAGCAATAGGGCTCCATCATAAGAGGTCCTATCTTTTGCTGGAAAAGTTCCAGGCTCATCTCGCTCGAATCGAAGAGTCGGACGGCTATTATCTCGGCATAGAGGCCCTGGGAGTCGCCTCGGTATCTATAGAGCATCTGTCTTTGATAGGAACTGAGCAGTTGCTCTGACAGCTTCACGGTCGCGCCGAAATCTAGCACCGTAAGTCTATCTCCCATCACAATGAAATTGGCCGGATGAGGATCGATATGCATCACGCCATGCTTGAGAATGGAAAGCAAAAAGAATCGAGCCAGTTGCGTCGCTACAAACGCGCGTTCAGCCGGTACGGTCGATTGAATATATTCATCGAGTCTTTGCCCTTCGATGTATTCCATCACCAGCATGTGTTTGCTTGAATACTCAGGATACAGCTTGGGAATCTTTAAGGCAGGATCATCCTTAAAGATTTGATACATCATCTGCTGATTTTTCGCTTCCTCGATATAGTCACACTCCTGCATATAGCGACTGCTAAATAATTCCATGATAACAGAGACAGATTCGCGCGAAACGAACTGCCGAAAAAGCGGTGCCAGGAGTTTGGCCAGCAGCAGATCCGTTTTTACGATGCGATCAATGCCAGGATACATAAGCTTGACGGCTACCTGAGTTTGATCCTGCAACCGGGCTTGGAAAACCTGGCCAATGCTGGCCACAGCTCGAGGCGCGAGGTTAAATTCATGAAAAACCTCCTCCAGAGGTCTTTGCAAAGCAGTTTCGACCTGGTTTTTGATCGTATCAAGGCCCACAGCCGGGGCACTATCATAGACCCGCCGCATAATATCCCGAGAATCATCGCTGACGAAGTAGGAAGCGGCGATCATCTGGCCCAATTTCATGACCGGGCCTTTCAGTTCTTTCACCGTCTGCTCAAAGTCCTTCAATATTTCGAGATAGATAAGGGTATGCTGCTGGCGAAATTCCGCAGGACTGAGCTTTTTGAGGCGTAGTTTGGCCATTAAAAAGGAACCTTTGGCCACGATTTGGGCTATTTTCAAAAATCGTGGCGTTAAACCCTTATAGAGTTCTCCATGATGACGAATGATATTTCGATCGACCACCACCGGCATGGACTCGCTCATATCCTGAATCAAACTCAAAGTATCAGTGCTCCTCCCTTCAGAGTATTGAAGGGAACGAGCTTTGTATTCATCCATAAGTATGGAGGCCAGAGTCACCTGCTTGGCACGATTCAGCCAGCGAATGGCAGCAGCCAGAAACAGGTGGGCCAATTCCGGATCAGGAGCCAGACGCAGATCAACCAATCGCTTGCCCAAATTTTCTAACTTTTGTTGCAAAGCGATGTCGGGATCGTGAAGCACGAGAAGGCTGGAGAATAGTTGCAGAGCGACCTGCTCGTGATTGCTTAGTTCCGATCGGCGACGCGCCGTCTTCTTTTTTATTTCCAAAAGGTTCTTGCGAATTTCGCGAAATCGCGAGGCGCTCAGCCAAAGCAGACCCAAGGCCAGGTCCATGAAAGGCAGTTCATCCTGTTCATTTTCCAGAAAGTCATGCAGTCCTTTCGGGTCCGCACCCTTCTGCATTTCGCAGAGGAGCCGTTCAAGCTGGGCCGTTTTATTTGAACTTGCAAGTTCACCCCATTCATCCTGATAAACATGCCACTGGGACAATGCCTGATCAGGTTCGCCGCTGAGACGATAGATGCGAATGAGCAAACGAAAGGATTGCTCGCGAAAAGGTTGGGAATCATTGGCCTGAAGGTCGATCGTATGCATGGCAATCTTAGCTGTTCGAAGATGGCCCAACTGCCAGGCTTGCAGACCTCGAAGAAAGGCACTGGATTCATTGTCTCCCTTACCATCCCTTCCCAGATATTCACCGGTCATGGCTTGAATAATGCTTTCCCAGGTTTCGCCGCCTTGCAGGCTATTTTCGGCCAGAGTTTGATAGAGCCTTGAATAGAGATGACTGTGTTGGGATGTGACAGCTTGGATCTGACAGTAGCGAAGACAGTTTTCACCTAGCTCCTTCAGCTGCAGTCGATCTCTGGCCTTGATAGATTGCAGGTTTTTATTCAGATCCAAAGCCAACAGAACCTGAAAAAAAATTTCCAGAGCATTGGCCTGGGAATCAATCGTTTTGGATTGCATGTCAGAAAAAATCAGCAGCAGTGCTTCTTGATCATTTTTAAATGCTGCATATCGTTCAGCGACCCGGTTTTCGCAGGCCTTCAAGGTTTCGGTCGAGATCTTTGATTTGAGCATAAGCATCCAAGTTTTAGGTCACCTTAGGTTCATCGGTAGATGGAGCCATGATCTTAATGGGGAAGAATAGTCCTAAGAAGCGGATGATTCACTGTTAAGCTTAGTAAAATCATGGAGATACCTATTTTTCAGCGGGAACTCCTTGAGTGAGAGGGATCACAAGTCGATTCAAATCGGCCGGCATTTTACTCGCTGTTGGCCCAGGACAGCAAGCCAACTTACGAATATTCAATATCACTCCCTACTATTTACAGAGAAAGAGATTTTTTCTAAGTTAGAGATGAGGCAAAAACAATGCATCAGCCATGACAAATTTTTGGATTTGCCTGCAAAATGACTGGCGCTTTAGCCAGCAAAGTCTCTGTCAAATCCTTGATTTTTATCCAACTTCAAAAAGTGCTTGTGCTGAAAATTTCAGCACTTTCAGTCCAAGCTTCCGACAAGCCATTATCCAATCGGAGGATCAATACTATGAAGCGCTTAGGCAACAACCCGCTGGCGTGGGTTTTCGCAATGCTGATTTTAAGCGGTACAGCACTCGCGGATGATCTCTTGTTCCAAATCAATTTGAAGTCCAAGAAACTTTATCAGAGCAAAGAATGGTTGTCAGAGAAAGCTGCTATCTGGGATGGCAAGCATCTTTTCATGAATCCTCAACTCGATTTTAGCGGCGTGGAATGCGTAGGCAATGAGGAAGGAGGTTGGAAATGTGCAGGGGTCGTTAAGGCCACTGGTGACTACATCCCCACTTCGTCTCTGACCTTCGATTGGAACGAGAGCGGTACCCACGACAAAGGTGAACGACTTTATCCGTCGCAGATAGCCACCAAAGCGATGAGTTTAATGGCTGCTGGTATGGGCTTGGTCGTTTATAGCGAACCCAACTGCGCTTGCCGTGCTCCCCAGTGCAGTGAATCCGTTTCGGTGATCATAAGGGAGGGATCGGGAGGACGAGCTCTTTGGGGTCCTGAAAAACAGCAGGTTATTTTTGATGAATCCTGCCGCATGCTACTGATGCTCGGCAAACAAATTCCTATAGATAGTTCCATTTTAAAATATGACCCCAGTGCCCTGTCTTTGGCTGTCACCTTGGGTGGAGTTGAGCAAAGTTTAGAATTTATTCCATTGAGTGGCAAAGGCGAAGTGGGTCCACAGGGGCCGGCGGGTGCCACCGGCGAATCGGGTCCAAGAGGTCCTACAGGAGCCCAAGGGCCTCGTGGCGAACTCGGTCCGCAGGGACCACAAGGAATCATCGGTGCCAAAGGTGAAGCGGGTGCTCAAGGCGCTCGTGGAGATATCGGTCCAATCGGTCCTGGTGGTCCCGCCGGAACTCAAGGTGCGCGCGGTCCCGAAGGTCCTGCTGGACCTGCCGGTTCCCAAGGCCCGCGGGGGTTGATGGGTGATGAAGGTCCTAAGGGAGAGCGCGGTCCCACCGGTCTTCCCGGTGTTGCAGGCCCGCTTGGGCCGGCCGGTCCGAAAGGAGAGGATGGCGCAAAAGGTGATCAGGGTGACCAGGGCCTTCGCGGTCCTAAGGGTGATCAAGGCCTGATAGGACCAGTAGGAGAAAAGGGTGATCTTGGCCCAACCGGATTGCCAGGTGTGAAGGGCGATACTGGTGCGGCAGGCCCTCAGGGTTTGACCGGTGCCAAAGGTGAAGTGGGAGAACGCGGTCCGATTGGGCCACAGGGTTTCAAAGGTGAAAAAGGTGATCTGGGCGCGACCGGCGCAACGGGTTTGCCCGGTGTAGCCGGTCCGCAAGGTGAAAAAGGCGATCGCGGCGAAGTGGGTGCACAAGGTCTGCCTGGTGTGAAAGGCGATGAAGGACCCAAGGGTTCTACAGGGCCACAGGGTTTGCCAGGTGCGAAGGGTGAAAAAGGCGATACGGGACCCATCGGACTTCCAGGATTAAAAGGCGATCGTGGCGACATCGGTCCTATTGGACCGCAAGGAGCACGAGGCGAAGAAGGTTTGCAGGGACCGCAGGGTTTCAAGGGTGAGAAAGGTGAGGTCGGAGCGGACGGTCCGCAAGGCTTAAAAGGTGATGTAGGTGAACGCGGAGAAATCGGTGCAACCGGTCTCAGCGGTCCCGCTGGAGAAAAAGGGGAGAAGGGTGATCAAGGCTTGCAAGGTCCCATAGGCGTTGATGGTCCTAAAGGTGAAAAAGGCAATACCGGTGCTGCAGGTCCTCAGGGTTTGCGCGGAGAAATCGGTGTTCAGGGTTTTAAAGGCGATAAAGGCGATACGGGAGCTGCAGGTCCGTTCGGTCCTCGAGGCGATACCGGTCCTGTTGGGCCTTCCGGTCCGATTGGTCCCAAGGGTGATATTGGTGAGGATGGAGCGCGCGGTCCGAAGGGAGAAACAGGACCGATAGGTCTCACCGGCCCCCAAGGGCCCAAAGGTGATACCGGCCTTACAGGCGGCGTAGGTCCAAAAGGGGAAACAGGTCCTGCCGGTCCGAGCGGTCCTGATGGTCCTGCTGGTCCCACAGGTCCAATTGGTCCTGAAGGAGCCAAAGGTCCACGCGGTGAAACGGGAGTTGGACTCCAAGGCCCGAAAGGTGACAAGGGCGATGCCGGACCCGTAGGAGCAGATGGTCCAAGGGGGCCGCGTGGAGAAACAGGGCCAATGCAAGATTTGACTGATATTCTGCGACGTCTAGATAAACTCGAGGCTCAATAATACTCTTGAGTTTCTTGATCGTTCAAATGGGCACAGCCATGACATCGCTGTCATTTCAGGGCAAACCGAAATTCAGCAGTGTCATGCTTTGCTTTTCTTGGCGAGTGCAAGTAACGTACAAATGAGTATACAGGAACGAGATTCTATTCAGTCAGGAGCTAACATGGGTGACAATAGTCCGAAGAATAAGGCTAAGGATCAGAAGCAAAAGACGAGTGATAAGCAAAAAAATGAGAAGGTCGCTCAGGATAAACGCGATGCCAAGAAAGTCCCTGAGACCAAAGGCAAAAAATAGACTTTCTGGACCAGCAAAGACCGCCAGAGGGATGAAAAAAAATTTCATCCCTCGCTTGTTTTTCGGATGAAATGAGCTTCGAAACTTTCTTGGCTCCGTGTGACTTGGCTTACTTGTTTCTTCCTATATGAGACTTGCATCCAAAGATTTCATGAATGTTCGCATCGCCCGAGACGGGCCGACCACTATTAAAGAATCTTTAGTTTGCAAGGCCTCATCCTCCGGAGGGGGCATCAGAAGTTTTTGACCTTCGCGCCGTAAACCAACCACCAGCAAGCCTTTGACTTCCTGTTGGACATGTTTCAGCGTGCGACCCCGCAGAGGCGAATGGGGATGCACTTTCACTACAGTTAGATCGATATCCAGATCATGCTCACCAAAGATTTCAATAAATTCTTCCAGTTGAGGATTGATCATCAGTTGGGATATTTTCACAGCACCGATCGAATAAGGACTGATGATGCGGGTGGCACCGGCTCGTTTCATTTTATCGACCGATGCTTCGTCGCTGGTCCGAGTAATCAAGGTCAGCTCTTTGTTCAAGAGTCGGGCCGACATCACGGTAAATAAATTATCAGCATCGTGGGGCAACACGGTAGCCAGACAGCGGGCTCTTTCGATGCCTGCGGTGCGCAGGACTTCATCATTGGTGGCATCGCCTTCGATGCAGCGCCAGCCTTCTTCCAATGCCGCTTCGATACGTTTGGGATTGCGTTCAATGACGACGAAGGGATGATTTTTTTTGAAGAGTTCTTTGGCGATACCTGAGCCCATGCGTCCCAGGCCACAGATAATAAAATGCTGGTCGAGATCCTTGATCTGTCGATTCATAATGCGTCTCCTCAATAGCCGCTGAAGGTCACCACCTACCGCCATCTCGCCGATCTGAGTCAGGCTGTAAAAGAACACGGAAAAGCCGAGGCCTAAATAAACAATGATGAATACTTTACCAGCGTCCGATAGCGGATGGACCAATTCATAGCCAACGGTAGAAAGAGTGATAAAAGCCATGTAGAGGGAATCGATCCAGCGCCATCCTTCAATCCAATGAAAACCAAGAGTCCCAATGAGGGGTAAAATGATGAGGATCAGCAGGAGTCGAAAAAACGAGTGCATAGGGCTCCGAGCGATTTCAACTAGGAACTCGACCACGGCACGCGTCATGTTCGAGAAAACCTCTGCTGGCAGAGCAACAAAGATTTTGGAAAGCTCCCAGGAATGGCTATGGGTTCAGCCTCATCATTGTGCGTCAGCCACACTTCGATGGTCAAGCGACAAGAACTTTTACTGTTGTTCGCGTGCTTCGCTAAATTGGCAGAGATAATGGGTTTTTCCCGAGCTGCTGTCCCAACAATTGCTGGAGCCCAAGACCATCGCAAAACCGAGCAAAAAGACTCTCTCATGCTGTCCTTTGGATCCTTGATGTAGTGACATCAAGCCTGACATCGTGGCTAATTTCTCTCCTCACGATGAACACTTTCGAGGCCTCAAGCTAGGTATGGACCTAGCGCTATTATTTCCGATCTTTGATCGAACCGAGATTGTCGTTTGGCTAGGATCGCCCGCTGATTCCGACGGCCCTACCTGGGGGAAGGGGTGAGGCAAGGCTGGATAAGCAGCTCGGCTAGTCTTTTGATAGCATTTTGTTTTGACAATTCGCGGCGGATTCAGGAAGCTGCGGCCAGCCCTGACCTTACTATTTTGATGAGCCCCTGGTATTGGAGACTCGTGCCCATGCTGTTCATTTCAAAAAGATCCTTATCTTTCTTACTAGCCTTGCCATTGCTTTGGTCTTGTTCGAATAACGATTCGAAGAAGAAAAAGCAGGCCGACCCCCTTATCGAAAATTCGTTTCAAGACGTCAAACTAGGGCAGTTGCTCGGGGTCAATCAAGAACGATTCATTGGCATAAAAAAATCTGCTTTGGGCAAAGAATTCCTGCTGCAGGGCGCATTCATGTATCAAGAGCCGGTTCCTGAGGTCGCCAGTTTGAAAAGTCGCGTCGTGACTTTCAAAGAGGCTGACGGCGCTCTCTTTCTCATGGAATCTACCCAAGGTCGTCTTGTCACGGATGATTTGCCATCTCAGCTCATCCTCGCCAAACTTCCGATCGTGTCGAGAACGAATGACACCATATTTTTCGACTTCAATACGGGCATGTCCTCGCTGTTTGTCGCTTCCGATTGGGCTTATACGGAAGCGCAGGGTACCTCCGAGCCACCAACCGAAGCGGTTGATGTGCGGAGCAGCTTCATCGATTCGGTGGACTACCGGAATAATAGGTTGATTGTTCGACAGATCGCTCAGTTGGACGGCCAGCGGCGCGATTCGATCGAGGTTAAATACTATCTGGAACCTTATTTTCCCAATACTGAGTACAAGCCTAAAGCCAGCAGTTCCTTGGAAAACATGGGCTTCTTTGAAATCGCACCTCAGTATGATCTTGAAAATGGATCCCGGTATTCACTGTCCTCACGCTGGGACAGCAGCAAACCAGTCAGCTATGCCTTATCTTCCAACACTCCCCTTGAATACCAGCAGGCGGTCAAGGACGCCGTGCTTTATTGGAATCGGGCTTTTGATAAACCGGTTCTGCAAGTTGTCATCGCGCCCGAATCCGTGACAATTCCTAACTATGATTACAATCTTATCCAATGGGTGCAGTATGACGAAGCAGGCTATGCCTATGCCGATGCGCAGATGGACCCGTTTACTGGCGAAATTCGCCATGCTCAGATCTTCATGACCAGTGTTTTTGCTGTGAGTGGTGAAGCGGAAGCACGTCGCCTCTTGAAAGAAGCTGCCGCTCAAGCCAATCCTTCGAAGCGTAAGGCCCTTGGTCTGCGCGGTATGATGTCGCGCCCCCTTTGTTCCAGGAACTTTGAAAAGAAGTACTTTAAGATGCTGAACAGCCTCGTAGAAGCCGGTGCACCGGATAGCGAATATCTGCGCATATCGCGTGATATCGTCCGTGAAGTTGTCGCGCATGAAGTAGGCCATACCCTGGGTTTGCGGCATAACTTTGCCGGATCTTTAGGCGCTTCCTATACGCTGAAAGACCGTGATGCGATCGTTCGAGATTACGTAGTCAACGGCAAGCTGGATGAAACAACGGAGCCGACCTCCTCGCTCATGGATTATCAGTTGACCGAAGAAAGTGCGATGACTGGGCACATTATTTCGTCGACAACACGCATGCTGAAATATGATCGAATGGCGATTCAGGCCTTGTATGCAGACCAAGAGTTTGCCGCCGAAGAGTTGCCGATTTTTTGTACTGATACCCAGATGGATCAGTTAGATTGCCAAACCTTTGATATCGGCCTGAATCCGATCGCAGGTTTGGAATATGCTCTGAGTCTAGAGAAACCTTTCACAGAACGTCTGTTTAGAAATATTTTGCAGGCCAAGCAGTTCGGCGATAAGCCTTATTTTGATGCAGTTTCCTGGGCCAGCTTTATCTTTGACGAACGACTGATTCTGACCAGCCTCTTGAGCAAGGAGACAGCTCTGGTCCAGGTTCGTCGAAACGCCAGCTTCTACGATGACCTCGAGCGTGATGAGATCCTAGCGACCGAGGCAGAACTTCTAGAAGCATCCTTGGCAGAAGCGGGAGGATGGGATCGCTTGCTAGCCTTGCCAAGCAAGGAAGATCTGCAAAGACTGTCGGCTGATATCGATCAGCTTATCGTTACGAACAATGCTTCCACTCTGCC
>JBGSRE010000877.1:0-7593 GCA_041737755.1 Oligoflexus sp. | reverse complement strand
CGCGAAATTGAAAATTTCGCGCAGGGACTATCCTGAGCGAAGCGAAGGATCTCGTGGAATCAGGTACTTATCGGCGAGATCCTTCGTCGTTTCACTCCTCAGGATAGTCTCTGGCGCTTTAGGCGCCAGAGACTAGTTAAGAAGAGTCTCTGGAGGGAATTTTTTGGACGAGCTTCGAATTGGGCTTTGAATTCCTCTGAAAAAACCATTCCAGGAAATGAAACATGGCCGATACCCAATTAGAATGGGCCGGCCTTGAGGAAGCTTAGTAGAATATTGATGAAGACCTCGTTGAACTGGCGACTTTTACAGTCAAGGTTCGACGTTTCTCTCACATCCGCTCGTCTGGATCCAGAGGACTCCACTTCAGATACAATTTCTGAGTCGCTCGGAACGGAGGTTTGCGGAAGATAAGTTGATGATCGGAAAAGACCACAACACTTTCCTCGCGGCGAATTTCCGCAATTTTTACTTCCTGAGAGATATGACTCTTCAGCACTTTTGGACAATTGACTTCATAAATGAAAATGCGAGCTCCCGTTGAGGTCGCTTTTTCGGCCGCATCCATCACACCCGTGGTGGTGTGGACGCTCATCAATCTTCCCTGAGTGCCCCATTCATTCTTGAAACCCTGCTTGTCAGAATTTCTGTGTGCTACGATCAGGTAAAGGTGATCCGACTTTAAGGCTCCGCCCATTCTGCCCTCCAGCTTGTTGCTTGATTTCTATGATAGCATTCAAACGGTGATTCCGACTAATTTCCGTCGCTTTCTTTTGCATTTTACCACGCAATCATGACCTGATCATGCCTGATTTAGATGAGTCATAAGCTATAAATACTGGCAGCCCTCTATTTCTTACGCAGTAAGTCCGAATTTTAGACATGGCCGTGCTGTTCTTCCTGGAAGGCAGGCCCATCCGCGGGTCATAACACCGTCAATTGGAATTGGTGTAAGGGGAGCGAAATTCTTTGATCAGGAGCTCTGCTCGCGAGATTGGGCTCTCGCTTTGACTGCTCATCAAGCTGGGAGCGCGAGGCTGAGAAATCGAGGCCGATCGCTGCTCTTCAATGGACGAGGCGTAATCCAAAGCCTCTAGGACATGATGCTCGGTAACCAGAGCATCACCAGCCCTGACAGCTAAATCCCCTGCCACGCGCACAAGGCCGCCCAGATCCCGTAGTTTCGTGGTGAGGCGGCCCTTGGCCTTGGCACGAAGTCGGGCCTGTCCAAGGATGGCTTCGATCGCGCTGCGATCAAAATGAGGAATGCGCCCATCCTGTTCGACTTCCTGCGCAATAAACATCGCCAGATCTTTTTGATGAGCGGCCGTGTCGGGCATGGAATTCTGCGTGAGAACTTCATAACCATAGCCCAGAATGCGGGAACGAAGGGCGGGAGAAAGTTGGGCCAAATCCTCGGCATTGCCGGCGGCAACCAAAACAAAATCACAGGGAACTGGGGCTGTGCGAATTAGTGTCCCACTGGATCCACTCTGTCTTCCGGTGATCGGCAGTGCCTTATCCTGAATGGCAGTCAGCAGAAGTTTTTGCGAACTAGCGCTTAAACTTCCAATTTCGTCGATATACAGCACGCCGCCATGAGCGCGATGCACGGCACCCGCTTCAACCAATTGGTGAGGAGGACTTTCCACCCCACCGGATTGGTAAGGATCATGCCGCACGTCACCGAACAAAGCTCCTTCACTAGAGGCCGTGGCATCGATAAAGGGCGCCTTGCTATCGCCGGAGCTTGGAAAAATCTTGGGCAGCAGTTGCGAAAGGTCGCGAGTAGATCCGAGGCGTTGCTTCCAAAGCCATGTAAGACCGAGTATGGCGACCAGAATATAGACCGGTGTCTGTTCTTTCAAAGCCAGCCAGCAGCAGAGTCCAAGTAAAGCCAGAGCAGCAAAAACCAGTAGGTAATGATGACTGAAGTTGCTGCGCTGCTGATCCTGTTCCAGCTGATGACCCAGGGCCAGAATTTCTTCACGCTTTTTTAAAACAATGTGCGGACAGCTGGGATCCTGGTCATTGGCGAAGCTGGCAATACAAAGTGGTTGAATGGGTTCCAGGAGTTCCGCCACCGCTCGTCCCAAGAGACTCTTGCCGGTCCCTGGTTCGCCGATAAGCAAAATAAAACGGCGTTGCCGGGCCGCGAGTCGCACGATCTCAACCGCTCGTGCTTGGCCAATGACCCGATCAATACGGGCCGAAGGTATCGCTATCTCGGCTGTGGATTCGACTGTGATCAAGTGGAAAACCTCGGCTTTCGCGGTGATTTTTGGCCGATAAAATAGCCGAAAAGCATCGCCAAAGCAGAGGTTGCAAGCAAGAGAATAAACGACTTGGCAATGGCTAAGGGCGGTGGAGCAACCCCTTCGACCGCAACTTCCATAGCCGCATGCATCCCTGGAGGGCCCTGAGCAGCTTGGCCAAGAGGCACGGCATCGACTTCGATGCGATGGACAGATCCATCGTAGAGCTGGCCTTTCCAGTGGAGGGATCCTTCGGGAACGACGACTTCCGTTTGAAAGACCGTGATCGCATGCTCGACTTGAATAAAACGCAGCTGATAGCGAGCGGGAATAATTTCACCCGATGCCTGACGAAGAGTGCTGGAAATTTCTGTGAGTTCGCCAACGCGTGGTTGATCGGTCAGGAGTTTAAGTTCCAGCTGCTCTCCTTGATTGCCCGGCAGGGCCACGGCAGGCGATGGCAAGCGGGGTGCCGCATGGTCTGCACCGCCATGAGCTTCCAGCTGTGAGCCTCCTGGCAAAAGAAAAACAATGAGAAGCCAGGCGGCAAGGCCTTGAATCGGAGAACGACGATTGCTACTCAAACCGAGAACAACACCACTGACGCAAGCAATGCCAAATAAGATAAGGAGGAAGACAGTCAGATTGCGAATCTTCTCAGGGTTCTCAGCAATCGCGGCTTGCCATTCTTGATGAAAGGCTCGGCCGCCATCGTCACCAATCACAGCCGCCTCTATTCGATACATACCGCGAATGGGTGGAACGAAGCTGAAAGCAAAGCGGCCCTGATCGGCGACCAGCTCGGCATCGAGCAAAACACTGCCTTCCACCAGGGGAAAATCGGTGGAGAACAAAAGCTGGGTGGCAGGGGCCAAGAGCTTCACATGAATTTTCGCTGCTGATAAAGGTAAACCGTCGGCACCTTTTATAAAAAATTCAAATTGAACCTTGTCATGCTGGGGGTGAACCTGATCGAGCGGACGATCGGTCTGAAATTCAATCACGGCAGCCGCCGATAGCTGGGTGGCGAAAGAACAAAGAGCCAGCAGGCCGAGCCATGCGGAAAAGAATAAGCGATGCATAAAGCTGCTCCTTGCAGGTCAATGACAGGGAATGAGCATGAGGCCATGTCGCAGTTCATGAAAATAGTCATGGACCAGGGGGGTGGTTGTGAAGAGCATCGTGTAGAGGACGATCCCCATGATGCTGAGCATGATAAAGGCTTTTTGAAGGATACTGAGATTGAGTTTGCGGGTGATCCGCAAGTGCCGGCGGGCCTGAGTATAGACAGATGGCATAACGATAGTTCCCCTTGCCTCGTTGAAAAAACGTCAGTGCTCAGCCACGGGGATATCTTCAGGCGCAATGGTCCTGTTTTTTAACGCAAGAATGAAGCTCGGTTGATTGCCGGCGCACTCCAACATTCCCAAAATCCCGGGGACTGTCGAACTTAAAGGCGCATGGCAGGTCTTCTGGCTTGTGGGTGCCAGGCATAGGAGGCCCTGGCGTTGGGATCACCTTCCCCGGCGATTTCTTCCGAGTGGTCTATCGATCCCAACTTTCCCGACTTACAGCGGCGGGTCCGCGTCGGTTTTTCACCGACTTCCCTCTTCGTTCCTTGCGGAAACCTTGCGCTTCGCGTGGATTTTTAAAGCACTTGCCAGGGTTCGGTGTCAACCTTAAAGAGGGAATTCAGTAGCAAAGCCCTTGCATTGGGATAAGTCGAAAAGAGTTGTCCCACTGTGTCTGGTCTTTGCACCTGCGGCAGCACCGCCTCTATGCTCTTGCTTCACAGCCCATGCCTCGCCTTTTGATAGACTGGTAAAAGCGGAAGTTTCTGCCCATCGCTGCGCAGAAGAGGTCCATGCTAAGATGGAAATCAGAGGTCCTCTCGTGAACCTAAACCAACAAAAATGGCCTTTCTCACTTTTCATCAGCCTGCTCTTCTGCTGTGCTGGGCTAGTCTCTTGCGCACAAAATTACTCAGGTAAAATGCCACCCAAAGCGATCGATGGCGCGATTGATCTCAGCTCCTGGAACTTTGAAAAAGATGGACCAGTCAGTCTTGAAGGAGACTGGCTGTTCTTTTGGAATCGTCTTTTGACCGACAAAGACCTCAGTTCGGATTGGGCAGTTCTTGCCCAGAATGCTGGGTTGATGAAAGTCCCTGGCTTTTTTTCAGATGCGCGAAAGTCGGATGAAACTCCTGACCCCAAACCGATATTTGGCTTCGGCAGTTATTTACTTAAAGTGAAGGGCGCCAGCAGCGCGGCGCAGTTGGCTCTGGTTCGAGCTCGCTTGCATTCCAGTGCTCGAATTTTTATCTTCAACTTGAGCCATCCGGACAGCAGTCTGGATGAAATTCAGTTGGGCGAACCGGGAATGGATGCCGCCAGCTCTGTGCCGCACATTTCGACCCTTAAACCAAGAAATTTACGAATCAACCCAAGCGAAGATTTCTATATCCTGATCCAGTTGAGTAATTTTTATTTCGCTAAAGGTGGAATTTCGCCAGCTCCAACCTTAAATGAAGCGCATGCGGCGAACGCTGTCGTGCTGGAAGATCGCAGCTATTTGGGCTTGACGGTTGGCATTGCAATAGCGCTGGCCTTTTATAACTTTACTTTGTTTATTAGAAATCGCGAGGACAAGGCCAGCCTCTATCTCAGTGTTTTTTGTCTGATTCTTGTTTGGCGCACGATTTGTTCCTTAATCTTCGATCGGCCGGGAGTTTTCGATCTCGAGGTGCAGTATAAGACTTTTTATATAACGATGGTCATCCATTTGCCGTTTTTTGGCTTCTTCCTGGCGGAAAATTTTCGGGGCCACATCTCCCGCCCCATCCTCAAGCTGCTCACTTACCTTTGTGCAGCCTATACCCTTTTTGTCCTACTAACGCCGACCGTGGTTTTCTCTAGGGCTGTCGCGGTCGGCCAATTGCTTTTGGCTGTGACTTGTCTTTATCTATTTTTCTCGGTGATTCGGGCCTATCGAGCCCGTGAACTGGGCGCGGTTTTTTCGCTTCTCGGCTGTGTTGGTCTCATCCTTTCTACCGCTACTGATATTCTTTATGCCATTGGCTTTAAGACGGGAACGGGGATGAATGCGCAGTATGGTCTTGTGTTGTTTCTTTTCTTGCAAAGTCAAATCGTTGGGATTCGCTTTGCCTCAGCCTTTCGCCAAGCAGATCATTTGAGTCGAAAGCTGCAAGATGAAGTTGATCGCCAGACCCGCGATATCAAATCGATCTTTAAAAGTATTCGGCAAGGAATTTTTTCTATTCGTGCATCGGATCACAAAACGGATGATCAAAGTTCCGAATATCTTGGCGAAATGCTGCACACTTCTGAGCTTCAAGGCCAGACAATTCAGGATCTCCTGCTGACCCGTTCACAGCTCAGTGCGGATAGCCAGAATCAAGTAGGCGCTGCGGTTTCGGCTTGTCTGGGCGAGGATGTCCTGGCCTTTGAGCTCAATGAGGGCAATCTTGTGAAAGAGCTCACACTGGTCGGCAAGCAGGGAACGAAAGATAGAATTCTCGAGGTGGATTGGGCACCGATTCTTGGCAAAGAGCTGATCACCGAGAAGCTGCTCGTGTGTTTGCGCGATGTCACCGATATTCGTGAATTTCAGCGACAGGCTCACGAAAAGGACCAGGATCTGCGCATGGTCCTGGAAATTTTAAGTCTGCCCGAAGATCGTTTTCAACGCTTTATGAAGTCGACCAGGGAGTTTATGGAAGAAAATCGATTGCTCGTTCATCATGCCGAGGCTTTCAAGCCAGACATCTTGAAGCGACTCTTCGTCAATATGCATACGATCAAGGGTGGAGCACGAACCTATTCTCTGAAGAGTCTTTCCGATCAGAGTCATGTAGTGGAACAGATCTATGTAAATATGCTTCAGGGTGTCACGGCCTGGGATCAAGAGTTTCTGTTAAATGACCTGCGAAAACTGCATGCGGTGATAGACCACTATCAACGCTTGGCTCAGGAAAAATTGGGTTGGAATCTGGAACAAAGAGACATCCGCATGCCGAAGAATGCGGTTGAATTCACCATCAATCGCTTGGACAAAATTGAGCAGAATCATTTGAATCAAGGCGATTTATTGGCTCTAAATGACGCGCGAGGGGTTCTCATCGAACACAGTTCGATCCGCATCTCCAGCGTCGTGGAAGAGCTTAAATCAGGTCTGCAATCAATGGCCCGAGATCTCGCTAAAGAAATGCCGAAGGTCGTCATTGAAGAGGGCAATATCTGGCTGTTTGAACAGGCTGGTAATATTCTGCATAGCTGCTTTCTGCATTTGATCCGCAATTCGATTGATCATGGCTTGGAAACCGCGGAAGAACGCCGCAAACTTGGCAAAAATCCTCGCGGCCTGATTACACTGATAGCCGAATGGCTTGGCAATGATCTCGTCATTCGCTATGCAGATGATGGACGAGGTTTGAATTTGGAAAAAATTCGGCTGCTCGGACTGCAGCGCAAGCTCATTAGCGAATCCGAAAGTTCGCCTCAGGTTCTGGCTAACCTTATCCTTCATTCCGGATTTTCGACCAAAGATGAAGTCAGTGAAATATCAGGTCGGGGGGTGGGAATGGATGCCGTTCGCACGTTTTTGGAGCAACACGAGGGCTTTGTATTCCTCGAGCTAGGCAATCTGCATGATACGAGGCACGTGCCCTTCACGATCAAAATTATGCTGCCCCGGAGCTTGAGTCTGGAAATGATGGACCAGAAGAAAGCTTTATGAAAAGCCCCAAAACGAAGCAAGAATTGCCGACGTCTGTTGATCAAAGTCAAGATATAGTGGGAGATGAAATGAGGAGAAATTCAATGGAGCGGGTGAAGGGACTCGAACCCTCGACCTGCGCGATGGCAACGCGCCGCTCTAGCCAACTGAGCTACACCCGCTTTTTTCTTGAAAGATCATGAGATCTCTCGAGGTGAGGTGTTTGTTTACGGAACCCGGCGTTTCTTGTCAAGGAATGTTGTGAGAAAATTTCAGGAAATTTTGCAGGCACTTAAACCCCTCATCAGCTGGCGCACCTTTTGGGTGAGCGAGCGATATACCAGCGGCGGCGCTCCCAAGTCGAGTAAACAGGGCTTTGGCGGCAAGTCTGGACAGCAAAGCCTAACCCTTCCAAGACCAGGCCGTCGTGAGCCTGCGGATTGGGTCGCGGTCGAGGACAGTCAAATTGTCCGCCGATCGTTTAGTAAATTTAGTTCGTTTATGTATGTGTGCAACCGAAAGACAAAAGTAAATCTGGGTGAGTCCCCCCTCGCACTCTGGGAATCAGGCAAATTGGCCGGTAATCGGCAGTATTTTTTTC
>JBGSRE010000809.1:0-4128 GCA_041737755.1 Oligoflexus sp. | reverse complement strand
GGCTTCATCGATACGAATGTGAGCGGGCAACTCCTGCTTGGGCGGAAGGCCCATCTGGGAGCGAACCGAACGAATACCCGAGACGATGTCCTGGATCGTTTTCCACTGTTTAGCTTCCTCTTCAAAAGCAGGGATCGCGCTGGCAAGGGGGAATGCAGCGATACAGATACTGGCGGGACGGGCGCCCCAATCAGGATGCTGCGGCAGCTTCTGCCAAAGTTCTTCAGTAACAAAAGGCATGACCGGATGGGCGAGGCGCAATGCTCCATCGAGGACATAAACGAGAACCGAAAGGGCTCGTTCCTTGTCCTGGTGTCCTGCCGGCAAGGAAAGGTCAGTCTTAGCACATTCTAGACCCCAATCGCAGAAGGCGCCCCAGATAAAGTGATGCAGTTCTTCCACAGCATCATTGACCCGATAGCCTTCGAGATGGCGATCGACTTTTTCCGCAGCTTCTTTCAGGCGATGCAAGAGCCATTTTTCAGCCAGCGTCAGCTGCAGGCTTTCCAGCTTGGGCAGACTTTGCTGGGACTCAAGATGCTGGAATACAAAGCGCGCTGCATTCCAAATCTTATTGACGAAGCGTGAGCCATTTTCAAAATCTTCTTTGTCCATCCGCACGCGCCCACCCAGCGGAGCGAGACTTATGGATGTAAAACGAACAGCATCCGCACCATGAAGTTCGACGACTTCCAGCGGGTCGATGCCATTGCCGAGAGTCTTGGAAAACTTCCGACCCTGCTTATCGCAGACCGTAGCGTTGAAATAAACATGCTTGAAAGGCAAGCGCTGCTTAAACTTCAGATTCACCATGACCATCCGTGCCACCCACAGGAAAATAATTTCCGGGGCGGTCACCAGCACATTGGTGGGGTTGAAATACTCTAGTTCCTTAGTGCTCGTGCCTTCGTTCGGCCATCCGAAAGGACTCATTGGCCAGAGCCAGCTGGAGAACCAGGTGTCGAGAACATCTTCATCCTGGCGAATATGGGACGACTGACAGTGTTCGCAGTGCGTGGGGTCGTGGATGCCTGTGGAAACACCTTCGCAGTCGCTGCAATACCAGATCGGAATCCGGTGGCCCCACCAGAGTTGGCGCGAAATACACCAGTCCTGGATGTTGTCCAGCCAGTAAAGATAGGTCTTCTTCCAGCTATCGGGATGGAAATGCAAATCGCCCTGACGAGCTGCATCCGCGGCTGGTCCTGCCAACTCTTTCATGCTGACAAACCACTGCTGACTCAATCGGGGTTCGATAATCGTCTTGCTGCGTTCCGAATGCGGAACTGTGGTCTTATAGGACTTCTCTTCATCAAACAGGCCCAGAACCTTCATCTGCTTGATGACTTCCTTACGAGCCACAAAGCGATCCAGACCTTGAAAAGGAGCAGGCGTATTTTCAGCCATAGTTCCGGTCACGGTCATCACATTGATAAAAGGCAGCTTGTGCCTCTTACCGATTTCAAAGTCGTTAGGATCATGAGCCGGCGTGATCTTCACCGCGCCGGTTCCAAATTCACTTTTCACATAGTCATCGGCAATGATGGGAATCAGTCGATTGACGAAAGGCAGACGAACCTGTTGGCCGATCAAATGCTTGAAACGCTCATCTTCGGGATTGACCGCAACGGCTGTATCACCCAGCATGGTTTCCGGGCGCGTCGTCGCGATGGGAAAGAACTCGCTCGAGCCTTCGATAGGATAGCGGTAGTAGTACAAAATGCCCTGAATTTCCTGACTTTCGACTTCATCATCGGAAATGGCCGTTTGCAGCACTGTGTCCCAATTGACAAGACGCTCGCCGCGATAGATCAGTCCCTCGCGATAGAGTTCGACAAAGACGTAGCGGACGGCTTCCGAAAGTTTAGGATCCATCGTGTAGGCGAGGCGGTCCCAATCACAGGAAAACCCCATAGTTTTAAACTGATCAAGAATCATTCCGCCGTATTTTTCTTTCCAATCGACCAGTCTTTGGAAAAAGGCTTCTCGGCCGAGTTCTCGTCGGGTTTTGCCTTCCTTTTCCAGATCCTTTTCCACCATCATCTGGGTGGCAATTCCGGCGTGATCGGTGCCGGGCAACCAGCAGGCATTGAAACCCTTCATGCGTTTCCAACGAATGAAAAGGTCCTGGATGGAGTAGCCCAGACCATGGCCCATATGCAGCTGAGAAGTCACATTGGGGGGAGGCATAAGAATCGTATAGGGAGTCTTGGAGGCATCCACAGGAGCGCTGAAAAACTTGTTTTCGAGGCTATGGCGGTACCATTTTTTTTCGTATTGCTTGTGATCGTAGCTGGGATCCAATTCTATCATGGAATGACGCACTCCTTGTGGCACTAGCGGCGTACTTCGCATCAATATAGGACGCGAGGCTTCGGGCGTCGATGAGTTTTTGGGAGCGTAGAATAGGAAAAACCGGGTCGAGGGACCCGGTTTGAACAAAAGTTGACATAGCTGATCACAAGCCTATGAATTTCTTATTAGTTGAACTGAAGTTTAGGCGATTCGCCGGTCTTACCTTCCATCCAGGATTGAGCTGAAAGCGTAAGTTTGGTCCAGTCCGCCGATTCTTGCTCTTTGACCAGAGCATCGACATCACAGGCATGGGCCTCGCAGCCGTAAATGAGTTGCACGCGTTCGATATCACCCTTGGAAAGCAAGCGTGAGGAAAGTCCTTCACCAATAAACAGCGAGGGATTCATGATGGAAAGAGTATCCATATCTTCGGCGACATGAGTCAAACCAAGCAAGTGACCAAGTTCGTGCAAGGCCAGTGACTGCATGTCGACCACATCTTTGCTATCGCGCGCTTTGAGCGTCATGCTATCGCCGATCAGATAGTGTTCCGTATTGAAGCGGATGTCGGCTTTGGAGATGATGGAAGTGTCCACGCCATTATTCCAAATCGTGGTTGCAAGGACAGTATCGGGTTTGCCAGTCTTCTTCCAATTATCGTCGAGATAATGACCATTCACATTGTCATTCAGAGAGCTATAGAGGTCTTTAAAGGTATCACCCGTGACCCCGGAGTGGTCGCCTTCGAAAGCAAAGAGCTTTTTACCGACAGCCCATTCCCACCGCTCCATGGCGGCCATCAGGTGGACCTTTTGCTGCTCGCTCATGTCTTTACCGAACTTAAAGGGAATGAGTTTGGTGGCCCAACCCTTGGTCGCATGAATGCCATACAGAGTGGACGTCTTATCATTGGAATGGGGCGCCGCTGCTTCGGTCTTTGTAACATCGATGTCTTCATGTACCGAAACTTTATACGCCTGGGTTCCGCAGGCGATGAAGCCTCCGAATGTAAAAGCAATTCCGCCTAGGGCGCCGATGTACTTGCCGAGCATGTTCGCCATAGAGTCAACTCCTCATAGTCCCGAATCTTGTTGCTTACCACTTATCGATCGAGTGGAAAGGGACCTTGAGGGCTTACTCTATCGTAGCGTAAATAATGTAAAAATCAGACTCTTAGTGAGCCGACTTAAGTCCCTTACTTTCCGAAAGAAGTGCCGACAGTTCCTGGGGGGCTATGTATTCCAGGCTCTGACCCTCGAAAATCTGGTCTGGTTTCGCCACTGTAGCTGCATTCCAGCGCCAGAGCATTTTCCAGTAAGCTTTGTTGCCGAAATTTCGCTCGGCGATCAGGGCTAGCGTGTCAGCTTTTTGGACAACAATTTTAGAGCGGGTGAGGCTATTGTATTTTGCTTCAAATCCAGCCGAGGCCTCGTCCGCTTGATACCGGATCACATCACCAGGAAAGATATGGGAATCAATGCCGAGGCTGTTAGCCCTGGCCAAATCCTGCCAACGCCGTGAGGTGCCGTAGATAATGGTCGAGATTTGGCCCAGGGTGTCGCCAGGCTGAACGATATAGTAAGTGCCGGAGAGAGCTTCGCCTGCTCCGGTGTTGGCTGCTAGAGGCGAGCGATTTTTGTGTCCGTGAGCTTTTTTGGGTTTGGCTTCGGCGTATCCACCATGGGCCGAAGACGGATCGACAGCAGGCTTGGCCTTTTTCAATTTGCTGGATTTGGAGTTGCTAGCTTGCACCGGGGCATCTACGGATGCTGGTTGCTGGATCACGGTATCACTTTCAGCTACGATCTGGGACAGCGAGGGTAGACTGTCAGT
>JBGSRE010000798.1:0-4859 GCA_041737755.1 Oligoflexus sp. | reverse complement strand
CGCCTTTTCAGGCCAAAGGCGTCGACTTTGAGGGTTTCACCAAAGACCTGGATACGCCCACTATCAGGCCTTAAATGTCCGGTAATCATTTGGAAGAGTGTGGACTTCCCGGCTCCATTTTTGCCGAACAGAGCGAGGCTATCCCCTTCCTCCATATGAAAATCAAGAGGTCCCAATTGGAACTGGCTCTGGGGAAATTTCTTGCAGAGGGAAGAAAGCTCAAGATTCAGCATGCAGATTCTCCCTAGGAGCGATAAAAATTATCTTTTTGATAGTTCTTGGCATAATGAATGGCCATGGCAACGGCGATGATGGACAAAATATGGGCGTAAATGGCTGTTCCTAGAAAGAGTCCGATCAGGCTGCTGATCAGAATCTGCAGCAACGGTCGATCGGGTGCCACCTGAAACATTATGGATGGCGTGATAATCGGAAACAGGGCCGCTATGGGCAGAAGTTTAAGCCATTCCGATAATGGGACACGGGCCGGAACACCGCCGATCAGTAAGAGGAAAAAAGTCAGAGCTGCCATTGCCAGTCCCAGCATCCAACAGAGTTGCTGATAGACGGCTACAAATTCTTCATGGGAACAGCCGAGCTGCCGTTCGAACCAAACCGCGCGCATATCTTCTTCCAGTTGAAAGGCAACGGCCCAGGCGAGCAAGGCACTGGCTAACATAGTGGCCAAAACCGTGAGAAACAGCGGCCAAGCAAGACCATGCATGATCCCTATCAGCAGCTGGACGAGAAGACAAAGTGCAAGACAAAGGCGGGAAAAACGATTTCTCCTCAGCATTTGAAACCAGCGCCAGTTTCGAAGTGTTAAACGGCGGCTGCTCGGCTGGTCGTTTAAAATTGGTTTAAGGTTCTGCTTGCGTTCAGTATTCTGCTTGTTTCGTGTCAAGAGGTGGAAGATCACGCCAAACCCAAGACTAGCGGTCTGAAGCAAGAGGCAGCGTGCCAGTGACCACTGCACAAATGGGGGAGCCACCAGTCCCCAGAAGAAGCCAAAGCTGAAGACGACGATGATAAGAGCCTGCAGACGGCGGAAACCCGCGACAACTGCTGGCACCTCGCCGGATCTTAAGGCGAATTGCGCCCAGCCTGGTTCATCTTTAAAAAGATTTTGCAGGCGTCCCGTAACCCAAAGACCGAGACCCAGGAGCATGGCTCCGATCAATCGATCCGCAATAGCTAGGCGCAGGCTTGCTGGTAAGTCACTCAGCTTGCTTTGCAGAAAATCGTGAAAAATATAATAGAAAAGCCCCAGAAGGATGCCCGTACTGGTGATCACGACCAGTTCGCGGGCCCAGTCATATCGAATGCGAATCATGTTTTGTTTGTTATGCTGATAGGTAAGTGCGAGAATTCTCTGCCATTTAGGCACTTTATGGTCCTTGATTCAGTGTTTTAAGTCGCTCCGGAAGGGAGGAAGCTCGGTGATAGTAACTGAAAGGATGAAGGGGGAAAAGCAAAACGCGGAGTAGAGGGCAAAATGCTCCCTAACCCGCGCTGTTCCGTAGAAACGGCCCTGGGACCGTTCATACGACTGAAATCCAGAAAGAATTACTTCTTTTTCTTGGCTTTCTTCTTGGCAGCTTTTTTCTTAGTGCCAGCTTTTTTAACTACCTTTTTCTTGGCGGCTTTTTTCTTGCCGGCCTTCTTCTTGGTAGTCTTGGCAGTTTTCTTCTTGCCAGCTGCCTTTTTAGCAGTTTTCTTCTTGGTCGTCTTCTTCTTAGCTACGACCTTCTTAGCAGCTTTTTTCTTGCCTGCCTTCTTCTTCTTGCTGGAACGTTTTTTCTTGGTGGTTTTCACTTCGGGTGCGCCGCCTTCGGCAGTTGTGTTTTCTTCCAAGGTCTTCTCCTAAGAGTTGAGCTGTCGCTTGACTGTGCTAGCGATAGTGTTACCGAAATTTTATTCGCATTTCAATCTTTATCGAAGAAAAAAATTTTCTTTTTGCAGATGCGTGTTGGTGATGAATGGAAATTTTGTAGCAAGGGTCGTGCAGTGAGCCTCTGGTGAGTGCGAGGTGAACATTGGTAGGTAAGGTTTGTGCGGCTTGAGCCGCAACGATTCTACTTCAAGCAGCCCGAACTACGGAACAAATGCTCGAGATCGATCTCCGGATCCACTGCGGCGAGCCCGTAGCGAATGAGACCCTGCTTTCCAAAATCGGGTCGCTGCCACATCACCACGAAGTCGACCGACTGATTGTGGGTTCTCAAGGTAAGTGCAGCGCCAATGCTCAACTGGGTTGCTGAGAGTATCGACAGTCCCTCCGGCGAGAGGTCAATGGGACGACAGTGAAGGACTTTTTGTTCGTGATCGAGCAAAGGTCCGGGCAAGAGTTTTGTAAGTACGCGACGAGGCGAGCGTCTCTGCTCGTCCAACAGTGGATCCCCCATATAGCTTTCCCCCATGTTCAAGCGGTGTCTTATTCTTGCTATCGGAATGCCGAGTCTGAACTTAAAATAAACTCAATTTCCTATACATTTCATATTATTACAGATTTTTTTGTGCAGTCGTCGCGAGACCTGAAAAGGACTTCAGCCAAGCCCCTCACGCTTCTCCTTGTGGTCGCGGTACAATAGGAGTGACGACGAATGTTTTGACAAATTGAACAGCGCAAAGGATGCAAGCATGCTGGCCTTATTCCCAGAGATTCTTCATATGGTGACAACGGGTGATCTGGAAACTCTGGCGTGTTTGGTTCGAAAATACTTTGCCGATCGCCAGATCTATAGTCCTCGATTACGGGTTGAACCCCTTTTGATCAATGCCGGTTTAATTTTAGCGCGGGATGATATTCCGGATGCTGCGCGACTTCTCGCAGCCGATCATCGCGGAGCCTGGCATGTGTCCCTCACCTTAAGTCCCAAGCTGCGTGATTCAGGGGAAGTGAACTTTACCTTGGCGCACCTTTTCGGACATTTTTTGTGTGAAATCCAAGTTCAAATGGCCAAGGGAGAACTTCAAACGCGAGAATATCGGGAACGCAGTGGTGCGCTTGGGCGATTTCTCAAAAAGCCACTGGGCGCTCCCGAGGAAATGCAAGCGGATGCCTTCGCCAATGCCTTGCTAATGCCCCGGGGAATGGTGAAGAAAGCCTATGAAACATTGAGAACTATCGAGGATACAGCAGCATTTTTTAATGTCAGGCCGCAACTGATGGAGCAACGACTTTACCAGCTTGAATTGCTGTCCGATCCGATTCCAGAGCGGCCATTGAACCCGCCGCAGCAAATAGTTTCAGAAGCGCCGCTCGCAATCAAGACGGAAGCTCCTTCCGCTCCAGCGGCACCAAGGCCAGCCAACTCCAGTCTGGTCAAAGCGCAAAAATCATTGGCTGCCTTCAGTTATCGACGGGAAGAAGAAGCCAATGCGCGCCCCCCCTCAGCAGCGTCCCAAGCAAAGACCGTGGATCCAAAAAAGAATCCAGATAAATCGGGCGACGGCTTAAGTCGGCTGCGCGCTATTGCTAGGAAAATTGATAAGTCAGTCGATCCTTAATTAGTTTCTGGCGCTTAAGCGCCAGAAACTATCCAGAGCGCAGCGATGGATCTCGTGGAATCAGGCACTTATCGGCCAGATCCTTCGTCGTTTCACTCCTCAGGATAGTCTCTGGCGCTTGAGGCGGCAGAGACTAATTACCGACCTTTTCGAGCTTTTTTGCTGACATCATGACCGAGCTCGCCTATATATCCTAGGCGCAGCTCGCCTCCAATATTTTAGGCTGTTCCTAGCCGAGGGCGAGGTCGGAGGGTTAGGCACAATGACTAAGCAAGATTCTGCTCTGTGGCAGGCAAGTCCCAAGCGACTGCAAAGCAGCAAGCTGTGGAAATTCAAGGTCCTCTCTGAAGCACAAACCGGCCTGCGCTTTGATCATTATCAAGAACTTCATCAGTGGTCGGTCGAACAATTCCCGGCTTTCTGGGGGGCCGCTGCGGACTTTCTGGGAATTATTTGGGAAGAGGATCCCGTTGAGGTCTTTGTTCCGAACTCAAGGAACTCCATGCGGGATGGCCAGTGGTTTCCTGGAGCTCGACTGAGTTTCGCTCGCAATCTCTTGGCTCTGGATGATCACCATCCGGCGAAGATCATATCTATAATAGAAGGTCTGCAGAACCCCGTCGTTCTTTCAAGTCAGGCCCTGAGGATTCAGGTCGCACAGTGTACCGCTCTCTTGCAAGCCTTGGGCGTCAAGGCTGGCGATCGAGTCGCAGGCATTTGCCCCAATAGCTCGGAAGCGATCATCGCGATGCTGGCAACGAGCGCACTTGGTGCGGTGTGGTCGTCGTGCTCCCCTGATTTTGGCAGTGAAGGAATATTGGATCGCTTCAGCCAGATTGAGCCGACGGTGCTTTTTGCTAGTCGGTCCTATATCTATAATGAAAAGTTTATCGACTGTACCGAAACCGCTCTGACTGTCAGTCGCCGATTGTCGCCGCTGAAAGGCTGCATTATGATCGATCCGCTGCAAACGGGCAGTATCCCGGAGCCATTTCTGGGCTTTAGAGAGGCGCTGGATCGCTATGAGCCCGGGCAAGCTCTAGAAGATTTTCAGCCCGTGGCTACCACTTTCGATCATCCTCTCTGTATTCTTTTTTCGTCTGGAACAACCGGTAAACCCAAGTGCATCGTACATTCTGTAGGTGGGACTCTCTTGCAGCATAAAAAAGAACTTATGCTGCATTGTGATCTTGGAGATGGCAAACGCTTGCTCTACTTCACAACCTGCGGCTGGATGATGTGGAATTGGATGGTTTCGGCGCTGGCGACAGGTGCGGATCTTGTGCTCTTTGAAGGATCGATCAATCGGCAGAATTTCAGCGTTCTATGGCAGGCCTTGAGCGAATATA
>JBGSRE010000741.1:0-1779 GCA_041737755.1 Oligoflexus sp. | reverse complement strand
TGCATCGATTTCTGGCAGAGGACTGAGAGCGGATTCTGGCAGAGTCGCGAACTCTTGCCAGCCTAGAAGTCCTGACACGCGATCGCCCTTTTTGAAAAGCTTGGAACGACTGTCCTGGACAGTTCCCAGACCGATGCCGCGCATCACTTCACCCAAGCCAACCGGCTCCATGTATTGAGGAGTATCACTCATCCAGATGCGATTGGTTGGATCCAAGCTGAGATAATTGACTTGGACTAGAACTTCGTTAGCCTTGAGCTCAGGAACGCTTTCTTCAATGTAGGCGAAATTATCCAAGACAGAGTTGCCCTGGGGTTTTTTGATAAGTCGAAAGACGTGATTCTTCAGTTGTGTCATTCTAAATTCTCCTTTGCGCCGCTGCAAGCGGCTCATTCCTTGTAACGGTAAACTTGGCAAGATGACTAAGCTTAGCTCAAAATGCGAGAGTTTTCTTGCGCCAGAGCTCCAAATTGACTGCGACCTTTTCTGGGTTCGACTTTGCAATATATACGGGCCTGCAGCATCTTACTTCGGGGATTCTGCAACGCACTTTTCTTTCTCTGGAGACGGTAATACCTATGAAAACACATGCTTCCTTGGCGCTTTTGATGCTAGTTGTGGCTTGCGGGCATTCATCAAAAGACGACAAAACTACCGACGGCAGTGCCCGGAATAACACAAACTGCGTTGCAGACTGTGCCCCAGGCAGCACAAATCCTGACTCCCCCAACCAACCCAGTTTGCCACAAGGGCAGCCCGGCAAGAGTGATCAAGCAAACAAAGATAAAACACTTCCGCGCGTCACCGCCTTTCGCCAGATCGGCCTTGTGGCGCTCGAACTCGAATTCTCCGAGCCTATCAAGACGAGCAATATTCGTAAGGATGCTGCCGTTTTCGGAACGACTGAGTGGAGCGCCGATCGCACCAAATTGCGCGTGCCCTTCGATCGTACAAAGCTCCCGGAGTTTGGGTTTCCTTCGCTTTATATCGACAGTATTGCCGACGACGCTGGCAACTCCAGCAGTGTGCGCCTCCAAATTCCCGTGGATTGTCTCCCACCCTCGATCCAGCTCGTTAAACGTATCGATGCCGGGACGATCGATATCATTTTTAACGAAGACGTTAAGATACCGGCCGATGCAGAGATCGTTCTGAATCAAATCTATAAGGCAGAGCCGTTGACGCTTCAATCTGCCGACAAGACCATTCGTTTTAAGAGCGATGACGTTGAAGCTCTGGCGTCAGACGCGGGCATTATTTCGATATCTGGCCTCACGGACCTTTACGGAAACCTAGCCAAAAGACGCTCGGGTCGCTATGTTTCCAGCACCGATAAAGATGCTCCTGCCATTACATCCATAACCCAGCAGCCGAGCGAGATGCTTGGCAAGGTTCCCTATGTTGTTTTCAAAGTGGAATTCTCAGAGTACGTCATCGACGCTCGTGATTCCAATGAGGATGGCGGAACTCTGGGTGAACTGGGAAGCTTACTGAACTCCCTGGGAAGCTTTAAGCTGAACGATAAAGATATGTTTTTCTTCGAAGCTAAATGGACAGCAGCAAAGGATCATAAAAGCCTGATCTTCAAAATGCCTGTTTATGGCGATCTGAAGCACATGAAAGATAATACGATCGGCCTCGAGCTGATGGACATCTCCGGCAACAAGGCCCTTCAGACATTCACCTTCACACCAGACGTTTTCGCCCCTCGCTTTCTGGGGCAATTCCGTGACCAGACACAGTGTTTCATGGAAGGCACTCAATCTTTCCGTTGCCACC
>JBGSRE010000708.1:0-2015 GCA_041737755.1 Oligoflexus sp. | reverse complement strand
GGCATCGGCGGCGCTGTGGGTTACATGGCCGGCGCCACAAGCAAAAAAGCGGCGACCGCCAGCACGACTGCCAGTGCTCCCGTTCAAAATACCGCTTGGTTCAGCTATGATGGTCAGACCTATGACACGGCCTCTTTGCCTTCCCAAGTGCAAACTGCTATCTATCAATCCGATCTGGAATCTCATAACCAGAAGATCGGTTTGATCCGTGAATTTGCCATTCGCGTCGCTCTTTCCAAAGAACAAAGCAAGTTCACCAGCATCGATAAGTTGCCCGCTGTTGAACAGCTGCTTACGTTCACAGCTCCTACTGATGCTGAGGCCAAGGCATTTTACGAGCAGAATAAAGACAAAGTACAGGGCATGAGCTATGAGCAAATCGCCCCGCGCATCAAAGAATTTATCGGCCAGCAAGGAAAAGTGCAGAGCTTCCAAAAAGAATGGGATCGTCTGACTCAGTCTGGCAAGTTACAGATCCTAGCCAAAGAGCCTGGCTCTCCTTCCGTGTCTATTCCCGTGGAATTGTTCCCAGCCCGCGGCGAAGGTAAGGACGTTTTGGTGGAAGTTACCGATTATCTCTGCCCTCATTGCCAGGAAATGCAACCTGAGCTGAAGAAACTTGGCGAGAAATTGAAAGGCAAAATCAAATTTGTGCAAGTCAACCTCTCTTTACGCCCTGAGCAATTGAGCGGCGCACTGACCGAAGGCGCTTTCTGTGCTTCGAAGCAGGGCAACGACTCCTTCTGGAAGTATCATGACACTGCATTCAGCAAATCTTGGGGAACCTTTGCCGATGCTTATGATGTCGGCAAAGCTAAGAATTTGGCTGAAGCTGCAGGCCTGAAAGTCAGTGACTGGGAAGCTTGCATGAAAACGCCAGAACCCAAGGAATTCGTGAAAAAGACCCAGGAAATTGCCAATGGCCTAGGCGTTACAGGCACGCCCGTATTCTTCCTCAACACTCAGCGATTGAATATCCGCAATCCTGCTGAGCTGGCTCAGCTTATCGAAAGCAAACTCGCTGGCTAAGCAGTTTTATCGCGGAGGCCGCGGCAGCGCCCCGGCCTCCGAGCGAACCAGCTTCGCTTAAGGAACTTCGATCGCATTTGGGTTGGTGAAGATCATGAGATTGGGAGATCCCGTTCCTGGACTCTTCACCACACTCAGGGTGGCATTCTTTTTCACGATAGCTTCGATTTCAGTCGGGGTGGCTTTCGGATTTTTTTCCAGATAGAGTGCCACTACGCCTGCAACATGAGGCGAAGCCATGGAAGTGCCGCTGATGCTATTCGTAGCTTTATCCGAGCTATTCCAAGAGCTGGTTATGCCCTGTCCCGGCGCAAAGAGATCCACGCATCTGCCAAAATTAGAGAAGGATGCACGGGAATCTGTTTTGCTCGTGGCGCCGATCGTCAGGGCCTCCTTCACGCCGGCTGGCGAGGATTTACAGGCATCAGTATTCTCGTTACCAGCCGCTACCACAAAGCTCACCCCAGCTTTCACAGCACTTCGTACTGCTTCATCCAGCGAAACCGAGGCATCACCGCCCAAACTCATATTCGCAACGGCTGGTTTAATCGCGTTTTTCGCCACCCAATCAATGCCAGCAATGACTCCCGCATCATCGCCGCTGCCGTCGCAGCCAAGGACGCGAACAGGATGGATTGTGACATCTTTAGCGACTCCGTAGGTCGTGCCACCGACAGTCCCAGACACATGAGTGCCATGACCATGACAATCAATAAAGCCTTTGCCATCATTAATGGATGAGAAGCCTTCCCCCACTCGATTTTTGAATTCACTATGGGTCGTGCGCGTTCCTGTATCGATAATGTAAGCGTGCACGCCCTTACCGGTGCTGGTGTAATTGTATTTTCCATCGATCCCCGTTCGGGAATCGACCCGATCAATACCCCAGGTCGCAGAATCTTGGGTGGAATTCTTCTTTAGCAATCAGTAGTTCTAAAAGATCCGATGATGTAACGAGCCCGACCAGCTGATGATCGTCATCCACC
>JBGSRE010000655.1:0-7352 GCA_041737755.1 Oligoflexus sp. | reverse complement strand
GCCTGCCATTCGCGGTAGTTACGCAAGGAGTTCAATTCGCGATCTGTGAAGCGAATGGTATCCATAGCTTCTTTGAAACTCTGGAATTATTAGCGAAAGCCTGTGGCGAGGAACTGCTGGGTGGATTGCCCAAGCACCCTGATCTGACTATCCCAGAGCGGCATTTGGGACTGCATGCAGCCCTGAGTGATGAATGGAGTGAGCAGCGCTCAGAGACTTGGGCGAACTTCGCTCAAGAGTGGATCGATATCGACCGTCTCTGGAACATAGCCGCAGCTGCTCCGGCTTTGGATGAGTTTGTGCCGGTGACTCTGCCCAAGCTCTCTTTTGTTTGTAAAATTGCGGTTGCCTACGATGAGGCCTTTCACTTCTATTACAGCCACAATTTGCAACTTTTGCAGAAGGCTGGTGCCGAACTGCTGTATTTTTCACCCTTGAAAGATCCAGCTTTGCCCGAGGGAGTTCAAGCCGTGATCCTGGGAGGCGGCTATCCTGAACTGCATGCGGCGACTCTTTCCCAGCAGGAAAGTATGCGGCAATCCATACAGAGTTTTGTCGCCAAGGGGGGGACGGTTTTTGCGGAATGCGGTGGTCTCATGTATCTCTGCCGGAGCATTCAGACCCTCGATGGCCAGACCTATCCGATGCTAGGACTTTTGCCTGCCCAGGCGGTTATGCAGGAGAAACTGCAGGCTCTTGGGTACACGGAAGTGGAACAGGAGGAGGAAACTTGCCTCGGACCCGCTGGTCTGCGTTTTCGTGCCCATCAATTTCGCTATTCGCTATTGAATCTAGATGAATCGATTCCAACGGTTTGGCGCCTGCGGGGCAAGCGGCAAAAGTCGGTGATTCAGGAAGGCTATGCGCTGGGCCGAGTATTGGCCAGCTATGCGCATGGTCATTGGGCGTCCAATCCGGCGATTGCCAAAAACTTTGTGGAGTCGATATGTAAGGCCCAAACCCTGCTTTGAAGGAGGGGGCAGCGTTGCCTCCTTTCGCATTTTAAACTGCCCTCTCTTGAATCGCCAGCGGCATCATTTCTTCCGCCAAAGCCTCCGCATCTTTATTTTTTAGCTTGAACCGGGACAAGAGCTTTTGGAAAAGTTCCGGGTCCATCTGATGCGGCTGCAGCCAAATCCAATGCGAAAACTGATTGGCTAGGGCAATCAATTCAAAAAGTTGTGGATCTGGAAAAAGCTGGGAATCCGCATAGCTATGATGCCGATTGATAGCTTCGCAGGCGGTATCGGAGAGCCCCCACAGTGCGGCTCCAATTTCCCCGATGATGGTATGCTGATAGCCTGCGTGCCTTTCCTCGGCATCCGTCCATGGCCCCAGCGTATGAATATCATTCACTTCCTGTTGGAATCGATCGGCGATATCTGGCCGACAAAGCGCCAGAACAAGCTTGCCCAGGTTGCAGACACAGCCGTTGATATAGGCTTCATCATCGATAAAGAGCGGCTTGAAGCGCTTGGATAGATGTTCGGCAATGCGTCCGATCGTCAACGAATGATCCCAAAAAACTTCGCTGGTAAAAATCCGGGTTTTCGTTTCCACACTGCTAATTGCCGCGATCAGAATAATTTCTTTGAGGTGATGGCGACCGACCAGAGAAATCGCATGCGAAAGTGAGGTGAGCTTTCCCTGATTGTGCAGCGTCTGATTTTCTGCAATCCGCAAAATCTTGGCCGAAAGCAGAGGGTCATTACGAGCGATATGGGCCAAATTATGGGAACTGGCATTGTCATCATCGATCATTTGTAAGAGCTGCATGACCGAGACTGGTATTCTAGGAAGGGCCTGCAGACTGGGTATCTGATTGAAAATGGAAAAGGCATTTTGGCTCAACTGTTTGAAAGGTTGATACCAGGCATGCTGGCCTTTTTTGATCACATTGGTGACCCCGCAGGCACAATTGAACCAAAGATTATCATCGGAACAGAGGCGCCAGCGGCTAGTATGAGCAAGGAAGTCATCGGTATTGTAAAAGAGCCGGCCACAGTTTTTGCAATCCATGATTGCTTGCGAATTGGCATCCATAACTGACCTCACTCCCGCTAAAAATTAATGGTCAATTGAATGCTGACAAAATATTTGGGGCTGGCATTCAAGGTGAAATTTTGTTCATTGCTGTCACGCATCGGCAGTTCGATAAAAATGGTTTTTTCCAAACCTGTCGGATCGGGAGTCAAACCTAGAAGCCGGGAGAATTCGCCTTCATTGAGTATCAAAAGATCAGGATAGCCACTGTTATTTTGTGATTGACTCTGAATGCCGATCACCCTTGTGTGTCCACGAGGAGTGAAGAGTTCAATTTCATCCGGACCCAGATAGAGCAGGGCCCAATATTCCGCATAATTTTCCGCTTCCAGAGCCACGTCCAAGGCATTAAACCCGGATCGCAATAGTTCCCACGCGACTGGAAAGCGAAACCAAATCGCACCGGAACGGGTGACGATCGGCTCTTTGGGAGTGGGCAATGAACTGGCAGCCAGGCCCATCTCTGAGGTGAAGCTGAAGAGCAGGACTATGACGAGCCAGAAGCGCTTGAAACGCTGGCTGACTTTGGCGAAAGGGATCATTCAACCCCCGGGATTGGTGAAGTTGATCAAACCGAGTCCATTGTATGTTAAAATACGTCCTGATTCCATGGCCCAAATCCAAGGGGGCCTGATCAAGGAACTAAGGGGGGAAGAGTCAAAAATGGCACTATCGAATCAGGTTCCTGTTCGGCTGATTCTACTGACTCTTCTCTTTGAGTGGGCTTATGGCGTCTCGGCCTGGGCCGGTATTCATCGCGCTCCGATTATTATTCCAGCCAATAAAATCCGAGCAATTGCTCAATATCCAACCAAGACCTATCGGGTCTTTCGGACCACCGAAAGCGGCGAGGCAATACCCATTCCATTTCAGATCGATGAAATCAATAAAATCGGTGACTATGTTTTGAATGAGGGCCCCCAAACCAATGCCACCACCGGCGATAGCATTTTCAATGAGCTCGACGAATTGAGCTTCATGGGGGATGACGTTGGCCTGGTTGTGAGTCCCAGTAAATGGCCTGAGGGCCGCGCACCCCATGCCGTTTTTGAAATTAAAATCACTCCGCCCGCCGGATCGGCTGAAGCCAAGGAAGGTGCGGTCTATGTCGCCGTTTATTTACAGAATGCCCCCAAACTTGTCGACCAGAAGTATGTCATTTTCAATATAAAATCAGGTGAGGTGCTGACTTCGCGCTATCGCTACCTTTTTGATCAAAAGAATTACATGGTCGTCAACGGTGTGGAAATGATCAAACCTTTGACTAGTTCAGGGCAAGGCAATGTTCCCCTGATTGACTCCTCGACCTTTTACGCCAAAGTCGATTTGAAATACTTTCTGACCTTGCAGGTCAATCACCGATCGGTGAATAGCCGATTAGAAGCTTTCAAAACCGGTCCGGTTCGCACCATCGTTCGCGTGACTTTTCTCTATCAGTTCTTGAAATTAAATTTTGAAGTTGGGATGTATACAGAAGTTAGTTTTTTCAGCAATTCCGTCATTCTTCCGGCGATCATCTATAATCCTCTGGATGGGGTCAAAAGCCTCAACAATGGCAGCGGTTTTTATTATGGATTTGCCCTGCGTGATAGCCCTAATCAGTTTGAATTCAGTACCAATATGAAAGCCTACTCGGAGGCAGGGAAAGCCAGTGGGATCCTGAGCTTTCTGAAAAAAGAAGCGCCGCCGGAAAAAGAATATTGGGCCAGTTTGATCGGTGAGGATCGCATGATGTACGTCCTGATGCGTCCCTCCCAGCAGATGCTCCAAGACGGCAATGTGCCCTATTATTATGTAAATGATATCAATGGGCAGGAACTCAAGAAGCGCAACAACAATGATACCTTGTCCTTGTTGGAAAGCCCTGTGAATCTCGGACTCTATTTTGATCTGACCCGATTCCGGGAGGGCGAGCACTTTATGTCTTTCCAGCTTTTCTTCGAGAACAAGAAGGACTATAAAAATATTGAACTGTTCAAATCGCTCGATCGTTGGATGATTAAGGCAGCGCGTCTTTTCTAAAGGAAATGCTATGGACTTCGATTTGCCCGCTTCCCAGAGGGATCACCAGCTGCCGATGATTTTGAATCTTCGCGGCGATGAAGACTTGGTGGACGAATTTAATTGGGATGCCGATCAGGCCATGGAATTTCTTGGGATAAAGCGTTCCCGACTGACGCAAATCTCGGGCAAAGAATTGCGGGTAGCACGAATTCGTCGCGATCGTTATCTGCGCCCCGTGTATCGCGAGGCTGATGTTCGGGATTATCAGGAATGGACCAGGGCCACGGCCACCCATCAGAGTTCTTCCCGGGCTATTGAACAGGCGATTGACAGTCTGGATGATCGTTTCAGCGATCTCTTTGTCGTCCTGCAGGAAAAATTGCAGCAGTTCGAAGATCGCTCCTCAAGGCTCTTGCGCCAACAGCTCCATCGTCTGGATAGCAATCTTCAGCGCCCCCTTAAGGCTCTCCATGGTGGCCGGGAAGACCTGGAAATTCTGCTCGAGCGCAGCCAGGAGGATCAGCAAAAAGCTTTGCAGCTCCATCGCCTTCAGATCGAGGCTTTGCAGAAGACTCAGACTGAGGTGCAGGACATTCGAGGCCTCTTCAACAGTTTCCATCAGGATCTGCGAACCCTGATTGTCGCCCAAAATCAGCTGCGAAAAGAATGCAGCGAAATCCAGCAAGCTTTTTTGCAGAATTTGCTGGATCAGCAGCAAGGTACGGCCCAGCAGTGGCAGGATTTGCGAGCCGAATTGCAGCGCCTTCAGGCTCAAAATGAAGCCGTGCTGGAATGGCAAAAACAGCAGTCGGAAAAGCCGGAAATCCCGCCTTCCATTCGGCGTCAGCCTTTTCTTCGTCACCAGCCTTGCAAGGTTCCCAAGCGCTGGCAGCGTGCTCCGATTACAATTTAACGTGGGTTTCGATCAGCTGAATCATACCTTCGATAGCACCATTAATATCGACATGGCTGGTATCGAAGACAATCGCATCGGGAGCCTGAATGAGGGGAGCCGTGCCTCGTTTGGCATCTTGCTGATCGCGCTGGAGGATGCTGGTCTTGATGGCTTCCAGTTCTGCCGGATCCGGTGCCTGGCCTTCCTGTAGCTGACCTATGCGGCGCCTGGCGCGGACTTCCAAAGAAGCCGTCATGAAGATCTTCAAATCCGCATCAGGAAAAACCACCGTTCCAATATCCCGCCCATCGACCACAGCGCCAAGAGGGGATTGAAGGGTCAGTTTGCGTTGCAAAGGCAGCAGCAGTTCACGGACCAATGGATTTTTGGCAATGGTGCTCGCGTCCTTGCCGGCTTGATCTGTATAAAGCAGCGGTGTCAAATTCTGACCGTGAAATCCAACAGCCTGGGTTTTTGGGTCCCATTGCAATTCTTCGCAAAACTCATTGATAATGCCACGGAGGGCTTCGTTGTGATCATAGGCCTGAGCTCTTTGCCGGGCGATGAGAGCAATCGATCGATAGAGAAACCCTGTGTTGACATAAGTCCAGCCCAAACGACGGCAGACTTCAGAGCACACACTGCTTTTGCCTGATCCAGCCGGACCATCCACAGCCACGATTTTACAAGCTCGGGATGATGGGGTAGAGCTCATGAAATCTCCCAAGAAAATGTAATGCCGAGAGCCATGTTCAAAAGATGTCGTCCAACACTTGGTAAAAGTCAGGAAAGCTAACACCTACACATTCCGAATCCAAAATACAACAGGGCTTTTTGCTTTGACGAGCCATTACAGCAGCAGCCATAGCCAGGCGATGATCTCCTACCGAATCATAGGTAAAGGGCAAGACTTCACGCAGTCGACCAGCGATTTTGAGCGAGTCACCCTGAACAGAAACCTCAGCGCCTGCGAGCCGGAGAAGTTCCGCCGTTTTGCTCAAGCGATCGCTTTCTTTAACCCGTAATTCTTCCAGACCGTGAAAGACCGAAGGACCGTCCGCAAAAGCAGCTGCGACCGCCAGGATGGGAATTTCATCGACCAAGGTGGGGACTTCCGAAGCTTCGATATCGGTCGGTTTCAGCCGAGTGCCGCCAGTAATTTTCAAGCGCATAATCGATTCGACGAATTGCTGATGGGGGTCACTCTCGCTTGACAGGGCTGTGCTCATCCGCTTCAAGACTTTTAGAAAGCCCGTGCGGGTAGGATTGTCCAGAACTTCTGGCAGCGTGAGCTGACCGCCCTTGCGCAAGAGTCCCAGCACACAAAAAAACGCGGCCGACGAAGGATCCACGGGTATTCGATAGCCACCGGTGGGAGGGGCAAAAGGTCCTTGCAATCGAACCGTTTCCCAGCCGTTTTCATGGTCAGTCGTAAGATTTGCGCCCATATGCTGCAGCATGCGTTCGGTATGATCCCGTGAGCCGCTTGGCAATCGCACTCTGGTTTCTCCAACGCAAAAGAGTCCGGCCAGTAGAATCGCCGATTTCACTTGGGCGCTGGCTTTATCCACTTCATGCGCACAGGCATGCAGAGTCTGTCCTTGGATGATCAAAGGCAGAAAATTTCCTTCATCCTTGCCTTCAAACCGGGCGCCCATTTTTCGGAGGGGATCAACCACTCGACGCATGGGTCGACTCGATAGACTGCTGTCGCCGATCAAGCGCACCTTAAGGCCAGGTTGGGCCGCGAGTATGCCGGAAATAAGCCGAGCCGTGGTTCCACTGTTGCCACAATCCAAGTCGACAGTCGGCGATCGGAAAGCGGCGAAGCCTTCGGATCGAACTCGAATGCTGGTCCTATCGATGACTTCAATTTGCACACCCAGGGCCCTAAAGCAGCTCATCGTTGACAGGCAGTCGGCGCCCAGCAAGGGTTCGCGAACGATCGTCTCGCCTTTGGCGAGAGCTGCGAACATCACGGCACGATGGGTTAAGGATTTATCACGTCCACAAAGGACTGTTGCATCATTAGGAAAATCCGCCGAAGAAGCTTGAATGGATCGTGATGGGGTCGCGATGGAACTCGACATGATGTAACGTAAACCTCCCGGGTGTAGGGCAGCGATCATGCGGGTCAGTATGGCGAGAGATGGCAAGCTTGTCCAGAAGCCAAAAAATAAGCCAGCTACCGAGTCGTGGCCGCGCAAACGACGCTCAATAGCCACGAAGTCTGGCTAAGTTTCAGTATCCACTGCTAATAGTTGCTTCCCATCACAAGGTCTCCATCCCCTCACCGGGGACATGTTTATCTTCAGCAAAGAGACCAATCGCAGCCGGGTGTTTCGGATTCCTGCCAAAGCCTGGCAAAAAAATGCCGGAGGTCAGGTTGCTGAACCGGTTGGATTTTTCC
>JBGSRE010000627.1:0-9749 GCA_041737755.1 Oligoflexus sp. | reverse complement strand
ACTGAGGCCAAGCACAACACCGACTGTTTGCCGATTCCGCTCCCCAAAAGGCACTGTTACGCGACAACCGCTTGGAATATTCTCCAAAGCAAGATAGGTAAAGCTTTGCTCGAGGGCGACCGGCATTGATATGTCGAGATGATACTGTTGCAACCGGGATCCTTTGCACTGTGCCAGTCTTAACCTAAGGGTTGCCTGACACGTTCTTCGGAAATCTATTCACTTGCGTATAGCTTGCGCTTAGGTTAATTTTCAACACCCTTTAGGGTGAAGACCCATTCAAGGTGGTGTTTCCGTTCCCTCTCCCGATTCTCAAACCCAGGCGGGAAGCGGTCGACGCGGAAATATAAGCATGACTGCAAGAAGTTGTTTCTCAAAATAACTTCCCTTTAAAAGTTCCCTCCTTTCGGGGAGTGCACACTGGATAAATCGGAGGCTGCATGGCTAACTCTAGAAAGAAAAGACGTCTGATGTTCCGCCGGAAACGGACGTTGGATCCTAGCATCATCATCGACTACAAGAATCCCGACGTTTTGCGCCGTTTCGTCACTGATCGCGGCAAAATCATTCCTCGTCGAATCTCTGGCGCTACCGCCAAGCAACAGCGCGCTATCTGTAACGCTGTGAAGCGTGCCCGCTACTTGGCTTTGTTGCCGTACAGCTTGGGTCACCGCCAAGAGCGCAACTTCGCGACAGAAATGTCGGCTATTGCGACTTCAGCTATGGGTACTTCAAGCCGTTCAGGTGGTCCTCGCGGCCCTCGTTCGGATGATAAGCCAAGCCCCTCTCGTGATGGAGAAGAATAATGTCTCGTCGTTGTGAATTGACCGGCAAAGGCGTTCAGGTAGGCCACCGCGTTTCGCACTCTAATGTTAAGTCGAAACACCGTTTTCTACCAAACCTCCAGAAAAAAAGATTCTGGTCGACTGAACTCAGCAGATTCGTGACCCTTAAGGTGTCCACTGCTGCCATCCGTACCATCGACAAATTGGGCCTGGATGTGTTCGCTCGTAAAAACGGCGTAAGCCTGAAGTGAGGAATTAATTATGGGTCGCGGTGACAATCGTAGAACTCCGAAAGTAAGACAGCACAAAGCACGCCGCAAATTGAAGGCGCGCATCAAGCGTAAGATTGAGGCGGCGAAAGCTGCTAAATAAGGCGCCGCATAGACCTAGCTTTCTCAGGAAAGCCCTGTTCTATCGAAATAGCCATGCAAGCGAGCGTTCCCGCCAAAGGAGCGCTCTTTGTTTTCAAGGGGACAGCGCTTGAAGAAGGTGACTGTGATCACTGATGGTGCATGCCTTGAAAATCCCGGTCCAGGGGGTTGGGCGGCTCTGCTCCGATTCGGCCAGCATGAAAAGATGGTATCCGGATGCGAAGCAGATACGACGAACAATCGCATGGAACTGATGGCAGCCATCAAAGGACTTGAGACGCTTAAGGAAGCCTGCGAAGTGGTTCTGGTCGCTGACAGTCGGTATGTACTGGATGGCTTCGACAAAGGCTGGGTCCGCAACTGGAAAGCCAATGGCTGGAAGACCGCTGGCAACAAGCCCGTCAAGAACCAGGATCTCTGGGAAGAGCTTGACGGACAGGTCACTCGCCATAAAGTCAGATGGGTTTGGGTAAGAGGCCACGATGGCCACGAAGATAACGAGAGAGTGGACGAAGAAGCACGCAAGGCTGCCACCGCTCTCCGGGACCTTCAAAATGCAGGGTTTGGTGGGGGCTCACGCCGCAACCAAGCCAACGAAGAAGGATGATAAGAGCTTGACGAAAGGCGTCCAGCTTGTTATTCGACATATTCTCTGAAATCGAAGAGCAAAGAGGAACGACACCGTGGCACAGCATAAATCCGCAAAAAAGCGTATCCTTACAAACGCAAAAAAACGCACCCGCAACCAAGCTTATACTTCCAGCGTTCGTACAGCTGTTAAAAAAGTTCGCGCAGCTGTCGAAAAAGGCCAAGCTGCAGAAGTGGCTGGACTTTTGGTTGCTGCACAATCGCTGCTTCACAAAGCAGCATCTCGCGGATTGATTCACCGCAACACAGCTTCGCGTAAGGTTGCCCGATTGGCAGCTTTGGTGAAGTCAAAAGCAGCTAAAGCCTAAGCTTCAGGAACTGCTTTTCATCAAAAAACCCGGCCTTTCGAGTGCCGGGTTTTTGTGTATCTATTTTTCTTGAGCCTTGGCTTCCCGCCAGAGATTCTCAAGCTCATCCCGTGAAAGACTAGTAACATTCCATCCACGCAGTTGACAGAGCTCTTCCATTGAGGCAAACCTCTTCAGGAATTTCAAATTACCTTGGTGGGCTGCGACTTCGGGATCAATTCCCAGGTGTCGACTCAATTGAGAAAGGCTGAAGAAAACATCGCCCATCTCATCCGAGAGCCTATCCCTGTCGCCGCCAGGGATCTCTTGCTCTAGCTCCAAAAGCTCAGACTTGCATTGGTCTAGAACCTCCTGAACCGAGACCCAATCAAACTGAATCAGATGCGCTCTTTTACCTATTTTATAGGCCTGACTCAAAGATGGAATAATTTTCGCGCAATCGGCAAAATATCCCTCTTTGGTTTTACTTTTAGATTTCTCCCCGGCTTTTATCTTATCCCAATTGCTTTTGATCGCAGAACGATCCATCTCCTTACCGACCAATTCACCGAACACATGAGGATGTCGACGGATCATCTTGCTGTTGATGGACTGCACTACTTCCCGAATATCTCCCCCACCATGATCGCGGGCCAACTGAGCATTCAATACCACTTGCAGAAGAACGTCTCCAAGCTCTTCCAGCAGATGACCCTCATCGGTTCCAAGCATCGCTTCTGCAGCTTCATAGGCTTCTTCTAGCATATAGCGCCTAAGACTCCGGTGACTCTGCTCTAAATCCCAAGGACAGCCACGCTCTGGATGCCGCAGGGCGGCAACCGTTTTCACAAATTCGGCAAAAATTTGTCCTGCGGCTTGAGCCCTTTCCTCCAGCTCTCTCTGCCATTGACCTTCATCATGACTCATATCAATTCCACCAGCGACGGCAGATAATTTTCTTTTTTCGGCAAACCCAGCACAGCAATGACCGTCGAGGCAACATGAGCAATGCTACCGGCCACTCCTGGGATCAGTCGATACGCATTCACACCCCTAGGGTCGTAAAGATGAAAAGGCACTTCATTGAGGGTATGAGCCGTTTTGGGCTTTGGCCGCCAGCTAAATGGCAAATCCAACCAATCCGCTGGACCCTCCGTATTGGTATCAAACATTTCATCGGCGTTACCATGATCCGCTGTGATCATCAGAACTGTGTCGGTTTCCTGAGCTGCCTGAATCAGTCGACCCAAACAAAGATCAACCGTTGAAACCGCAAGGATAGACGCTTCCAGATTCCCGGTGTGACCCACCATATCGCCATTAGGATAGTTGATGCGGCCGAAATCAAAACTGGCAGAACGCATTCGGGCGATGGTGGCTTCCGTGATTTCATAGGCTTTCATCCATGGCTTGAGATCGAACTGAATCACATCGGAAGGAACTTCCACATAGTCTTCAAGCTTGGCATCAAAGAGTCCGGAACGATTGCCATTCCAGAAGTAAGTCACATGCCCGTATTTTTGCGTTTCTGAACAAGCATACTGCCGAAGGCCATTGTTCACCAGATACTCGGAAAGAGTGTCGTCGATCAAAGGTGGCGTCACTAGGTAACGAGGCGGGATATGCAGATCGCCATCGTATTCCATCATTCCTGCAAAATACACGAGAGGGAAACGCTGACGATCGAAAACCTTGAAATCCTCTTCGACAAACGCCCGGCAAATTTCAATCGCGCGATCACCACGGAAATTAAAGAGAATAACAGCATCGCCGTCAAGAATTGGCCCGATGGGCTTCTCTTGATCCATTATGACAAATGGCGGCAAATACTGATCGATGAGTTTAGGATCGAGGCGAAAGCCAAGAATTGCTGCGCGCAAACTGGGAAAGCGATGGGGAGCTTCGCCGAGTACGTGAGCTTTCCAACCGCGTTCGACCATACTCCAATCGGCTCCATATCGGTCCATTGTTGTGGTCATACGACCACCACCGGATGCCACCTTCACATCAAATTCGGAACTCTGCAATTCCTGGATCACCTTCTCCAGGCGATCGATATAAACTTCTGCTGTTTTTTCACCAACATCTCGCCCATCAATAAGGACATGAATGCGGACGCGCTTGATTCCAGCTTGTTTGGCCTCGCGCATGAGCGCATAGAGATGACTATCATGGGAATGCACATTGCCATCGGATAAGAGCCCAATCAGATGCAAAGTCGACTGCTGCTGGTGGACAAACCGCACCATATCTACCCACGTCGAGCCGTTGAACAGGGCTCGAGATTCAATCGCCTTCTGAACAAGCTTGGCACCTTGATCGAAGACGCGACCAGCCCCCAAGGCATTATGACCAACCTCACTATTGCCAATATCGGCATCACTGGGCAAACCTACATAGGTGCCATGCGCTTTAAGAGTACGGTAAAGAGCCGTTTTTTCTAATTGACGGAGATGAGGTGTGTGGGCGAGCTTCACAGCATTTCCATAGGAACTGGCTCTCACACCAACGCCGTCCATAACCACGACGAGGACTTTTCGCTTTGCTTTTGACACGACCAACTCCCTGCGATAATGGTTGGGCAAGGGCTGACAGTAGCTGATAGCATCTTAAGAAAAAAGCTTTTTCCTCGATGCAGTTGAGCTTGAAATGCCCAGAAACAACCCTCAGGAAGGCGACCTTCGCATGCGAGCTGTCGTACAAAGAGTGAAAGAGGCCCAGGTAAAAGTAGCTGAAGCTATTGTCGGCAGGATCGATACAGGACTGCTCATTTACCTTGGGATTCATCAAGCAGACAAAATCGAATACCTGCCAGTCTTAGTCGATAAGATCATCAACCTGCGCATCTTTCCCAACGCCGAAGGTCGCTTTGACCTTTCTGTAAAAGACCAGAAGGGCAGCCTTCTGATCGTCAGTCAGTTCACCTTATACGGAGATTGCAGGAAAGGACGGCGGCCTAATTTTCAGGACGCAGCCCCTCCTGAACTGGCTCGCACCCTTTATGAGGAGTTTCTTTCCATAGCAGCTAGCAAAGGTTTGAACGTTGCATCAGGAACATTTCAAGCTCATATGGACATCAGCTCGGTCAATGATGGGCCAGTGACCATCATTATCGATCATCCTCAGATTTAACTTTTTTTAATCGGAGTAAGCCTATGATTTGCATGCTCTATGTCCCCTGCAGCAATCGTCAAGAAGCCGAAAAGATGGCCCAGCATCTGCTGGAAGAAAAGCTTATAGCTTGCGCAAATATCTTAGAAGGTGCGACATCGATTTATTTTTGGCAAGGAAAGCTGGAACAAACTCAAGAGAGCCTACTTTTGATTAAATCGCTTCCAGAGTTCAAAGAAAAACTGGAGAAAAGAATCAAAGAACTGCACAGCTATAGCTGTCCCGCAATCATTCAGCTTCAGGTAGCTTCCGTAAATCAAGCCTATACGGACTGGGTTCGTCTGTCTTTGAGCTAAAATAGCAAACCCGAGTGCCTTGCAAGAGGCCTCGGGTTTGGTGTTTTTTGAGTTCTTAAAGATGATCAATCGTTGTTCGATTCGCTGTCGTCGACACCGATCTTGTTGTAGAAGAGTTCGTCGATGGTCTTCTTTATCAGAATCCAGAGCAATTCTTTATCCGAACATTTGCCGAAGACTCCAAGCGGGATTTGAAATCCGCCTTTATCCTTGCGGCCACCACCATAATAAACACCATGCTGGTCCTGACCGAAAACATCTTTGATCCATTTATCGGGATCGAGGGTATGAGATTTGGTGCGTAACGATCCATCAACGAATTCTCCACCGACCACACCGTAGACTACGACTGTATCAATGCCCTCACGATTCAAGAGGTAATCAGCACACTGACCGATCCCATCACGATCCTCTTCCCGAACATAGCCCACACCCGAAAACATGAAAGTTCCGCGAATATCTTTTCTCTGCAGAGCAATCTGGGTGAGATCCATTGTCTTCGCCGGAATCGATTGGCGCGAGATCAAAGCCAGGAGATCTTTGTCAACATAACGGGAAAGAAACTCGGACGCCTTATAGTCGGCAGGAGTCGCATTGACAAAGTTATCGGTATCCGTTCGCACGCCATGCATCAAGGCAGTCGCGATTTTGGCTTCTTCAAGCGTATCTCCCTTGAAGCCAAATCTTGGATCACAAAGATATTCACCATAGATCGCCGAAGTCGAACCCACATTCTCGCGAATATCCAGGAAGTGACCTTTGATTGTTCCCAACTTGCGATGATGGTCGACAAACACCAGCAATTCGCAGGTTTCCGGAAGCTTGATCGGCAATTCGGTGTTTTGCGAATCATTCACTGCGTAGTAATCATACGACGAGTAGTCGAACTGATCGTTGTACTCTTCAATATCCAAGTCTAATTTTTTCACCAATGCTCGGTTCTCATGGTGAGAAATCTGCTCGAAGTGAAGAATTGTGGACTGAATATCAAACTGAGCAGCCATATAGGCCAGAGCCAGCGAAGTGGCGATGTTGTCAGGATCAGGGTAGCCCTTGATACAGACCAGCAAACGCTTGCCCCGAGCCTTGTCTAAGGTCTCAATCAATTCTTGAGTTTTGCTTTTCTTTTCCACGCGTATAGGATCCGTATTGCCCACCTCAGCTTCCATCAAGTCGGAATCACCACCGCTGAGTTCTTTCTGAGCTTTGACTTTCTTTTTGAGACTTATCAATTCAGCCTCTTTTTCTTTGAATCGCGTATCCATCGTCGTCAAAGGGCTTTCTCCTTTCACGTGCTCGCCTGGGACTTGCCCAATTGCCGTCTGCAAATTCAGACAGGATCGCGGCTCTTCTACAGTATAACACCGCGCTTCAACTTTTCACCTTGGGCAAGTAGGTCAATATTGCCTTGACCGTAGGGAACAGACGAAAGGTAAAAATACTTATGCCAATTTCCTTAGAGTAAGCAAGCAATCCTTCCATCGACGGGCTTTTGGCCAATTCCAAACTGACGCCAAGGATCAAAGGAACATTCTTCACTCCAGCCAGCACGTCTAGGCGTTTTCTCAATTCGGCTTCGTGCCACTTATGAAACAGTTCCAGGTGCCGTAAGGCTCCGCTTTCATGGCGAAGTGTAAGATCCGGAAAACTATAACTTTGATGGCCTAGGTTAAGATGCTCTTGACCTTCCTCCACTAACCAAGCTCTTCGATCATTTGTAGGTAGAGCGTTAAAGGCCTTTATAAAAGCCTGAAACTCCTCTGGAATATAACCCGTAAAGCTTCGATAGTGACTGCGAATAGTTCGACTACTATCTATTTTCATATCGTAAACGTTTTCACCAAGCTTTACGGTAGCTTCCAATTGCCATTTGGGCATCAGAAGAACATACGGAAAGAACTGGCAAAGACGCATGCCATAGCTTTGAGTCTGCTCAAACATGGCCAAAGGGCCTGAGATATCCAGAAGCAGCGCTCCCTCTGGATTCTCAACAAATTCCGCCAATAGTCGACAGAATCTTAACTTTTGTAAGAGACGTCGACGGGTTACAACGTCCTTTTCGTCGATGATGAAGCGGACTTTCTGGGCTCGCAGCAACAATCCTTGAATCTGAGCAGCATTGTAGCGATGCACCAAGGCTTCGCCTGAAATCTCATCAAAACTCTGGATGCTGCGAAACTCTGGCAAGTCAGAATAGATAGAATTTTGTATTTCTTCAAAACCTAAGCCACTGAGCGCTGTCATTCTCGCTTCAAAGTCTTCACGATTTTGCATAGGCTGCGATCGCAGGGAACGACTCAACTCGAGCCATTTCCAACGCTGAGCCTCCAGAGCTTCATCGGATTCGCCAAAAGTGCAGCGATCTTCTAGTAATTTGCCAAAGCCTTGAAACACACCATCACTTGAATCAGGATGGCTTTTGATCTGCTCATTTAAATCACGCCAGCTTTGCCCAACATAGGCTTTATACAGCCGCGATAGCTCATCAGCCGTTTGAATGAGAGTCTTATCATTCGGCTTCAGATACTTGGGATGGACGCGTTGATCACGCCTTGAAAATTTGAGTAGGTCTTTGGTAAGCATGATGGTTCCTGCGTCGCTTGTTGACGTAGAATTCGTTGGTATCTTTGGAGATCACTTCATACAGGATCGCACGTTTGCCTTCTTGATGCCGGAGAATACGTCCCAGCCGCTGAACATGTTCACGCACTGCGGCACTTCCAGAAATGACCACGCCGATACTAGCCTCAGGGACATCCACGCCTTCATTCAAAACTTTGGAAGTGACAAGGATATCTATGCGACCTTCGCGGAAGGCTTCCAGCATTTGCTTGCGCTCTTTAGGTCGAGTTTGATGGGTCAATACAGGCAAAATAAAGTTCTTGCCGATTTGATAGGCCATCGCGTTGTCTTGCGTAAAGATGATCATCCGATCGCCGCTATGCTTTTGCAAAATATTCCAGAGCTCATCCATTTTTCCGCTGGCTGCCTGGGCCAATCTCTTCTGTTCGCGCCAGGCTTCCATCGCTTCCTTGCCACCAGGAACAGTCGCCGATTTGCGAATAAAATCCTGCCAGCCTTCCGGTCCAGAAAAATTGATGCGCTGCTGCTTGATAAACTGCGTATAGATACCGCGCGCCTTTTGATATGCGGCCATTTCCTGATCAGTCAAAGGAACTTCCACACTAACGACATCATAAGGGGCCAGAACAGATTCTCCCATCTCACGAATCTGTCCCTCATAGCAAAGATCACCGAGCAACTCATAGATCATCTCTTCTTTTCCATCACTGCGCTCGACAGTTGCTGACAAGCCCAGACGAAAAGGAGCGATCGAGGCCCGAGCAATCATTTGATACTGAGTGGAAGGAAGATGATGGCATTCGTCAAAAATAATCAAACCAAAGCGATTGCCAATCGTCTCGATACTCAAATAAGCCGAATCGTAGGTCGCAACAGTCAAGGGACGCAGATCCTTCCAGCCCCCGCCCAAAGCCCCTACTTCAATGCCGAAAAATTTTCTTAAAACGTTTTGCCACTGAAGCAGAAGATCTATCGTGGGAACAACGACCAGCGTAGGTCTTAGGGTAGCTACTATGGCGAGCACAGCAAGTATGGTTTTTCCAGCCCCCGTGGGCAAAGCGACAACCCCTCGGGAACCCTGCTTCTGCCAAGCGGATAAAGCCCCTGATTGATGGGGCCTTGGGATAATAGGAACCTGGAGTTTCAATTCTAGAGCCTGATAGGACCGAGCACGGTCGACTAAAGGTCGCTTTTCTTCCAAAGCCTTGATCACAACTTCCCTATAGCAATGCCCAGGAGCCCGCCATTGCTTGGTGCGACTGTCATAGCGAAAGCCAGGCCATTCCTGACTGATATCGCCCAACGCGCCGTCCAGGAGAAGGGTCCCAAGTTCATACTGAAGAGTCGTCATCAGGTTCCTTCTGGAAACGATGGAGAACCATCTTTATTCCCATACCGCAGCCCGCCATAAATGTCCAGACCATGCAGATGCCAAAGATATTTGACAGCCAAACATTTGATTTTTGACCAGTTAAAAAGACTACGAACCAGGCGTTGCCTAGAAGAACTATCGCAATGAATCCCAAAGCCACAGCTTTGGTCCATAGAGACTGTCGAAGATAGGGTTTCACAAAGATCCTCTCCCCTCCTTCCGGCAGCCAGGAGGGG
>JBGSRE010000621.1:0-1623 GCA_041737755.1 Oligoflexus sp. | reverse complement strand
AAAGCATACTGCCGAACCGGCAAACTGTCCGCTTTGCTTTGGCTCGATGCGAGTGGGATCAGGATTTTGCCTTGACCAGTATCATCAAGGACGGGGGAGATGATCCTGATTGTACGCACGGTGCCGAGATCATTGCTCGCGTTCGGCTCATCCGGCAATCGCAACTGAGCATTTACGGTGGCATCGGAATTGCCCGCGTAACCAAGCCGGGCTTGGGTTTGGAAGTCGGAACTTCGGCCATCAATCCGGTGCCTCGGCAAAACATTGCTGAAATGGTCAATCTCGAACTGGAAGACAGCATCTATCGGGGGGCGGATGTGGAAATCTCCTGTCCCGATGGCGAAGAGCGGGCCAAGAAAACTTTGAACGCCCGACTCGGTTTGTTAGGCGGCATCTCCATACTCGGCACGAGTGGTATTGTCCTGCCCTATTCTACCTCTGCTTTTATAGCCAGCGTGGTGCAAGCCATTCAACTGGCGCAGGCAGAGGGCAGCAAACAGCTCGTCTTCACGACCGGCGGACGATCCGAACAGTATGCCATGCGGCTTCTGCCTCAGTTAGGCGAAAGCTGCTTTATTCAGGTGGGAGACTATGTGGGCATCGCCCTGCGCAATGCGGTGCGATGCGGCATGGAAGGCGTGCATATCGTTGCTATGATGGGCAAACTTTCGAAGATGGCAGATGGCCGGATGATGACCCATGCCTCCGCCTCCGAAGTGAATATGCAGCTCTTGGCTTCGATCGCTGAAGAACACGGCAGTTCCCCGGCCGTGCAGGAAGAAATCCGTGGGGCCAACACCGCGCGACATGTCTTGGAAATTTGCCAGGCGCATGGTCTGGAACAGATGCCAAGTATGATCAGCACCCGCACCCGGAGCATTTGTGAAAAGTTCGCTCGCCACAAGCTTTGGGTGGAAGTAACGATGGTGGATTTCGATGGGAAAACACTGGGTAGGGATGAACTGCGAAAGGATACGCTGCAATGAGTGATATGCGACAAATGACCGAACAAGGTCGAAGAATCGAAACGGATAGCTTTGCCATTATTGATAGCGAGGTCGGCGGGCATGATTTTTCGCCTGCACAATGGCAGATCGTCCGTCGCGTGATTCATGCCACGGCAGATTTTGAGTTTAAGGAGCTGATGAAGTTTCATCCCGAGGCAGTCGCTTCCGGGATCGCCGCTTTGCGTCAGGGCTGCCCTCTGGTGCTGGATGTCCAGATGATTGAAGCGGGATTAAACCAGGAGCGTTTGAAATATTTTGGTTGCCAAACCTACTGCAGCATTTCTGATCCTGATGTCATAGCAAGAGCCAAAGAGCTGAATACCACGCGGGCGATTGAGGCGATGCAAAAACTTTATCAGCTCGGCAAGCTGGATGGAGCCATCATCGCTGTAGGCAATGCTCCGACAGCACTTTTGGAAATCTTGAAACTGATTGATGAAGGCAAAGCCCGGCCCAGTCTGATCGTGGGTGTGCCGGTGGGATTTGTCTCGGCTGCTGAATCGAAAGAATGGCTGGAGCAAAGTCCCGTTCCTTGGCTGGCCGCGCGAGGCCGTAAAGGCGGTAGCACCATCGCAGTGGCTATTCTCCATGCCCTGTTTGCACTTGCTGTGGAGTC
>JBGSRE010000598.1:0-6310 GCA_041737755.1 Oligoflexus sp. | reverse complement strand
TTTGAGATGAGTCCAGAGTCCATCCATTTAAGAAACGTATAAGCATTGATCATGGAGGGTTTGGGGCTCCTAGCCTTCGCGAAACTATCCGGATCAGCATGCCGTTCATAGATCGTCTGAAACAACTAGTCAATAGCTAAGAGATGTCATTGTGAGCACCCAAAGCCCTCATCATTCGAGTAGAGGCTGTTGATGATTGAGATAAGTGACTGAAAAGTAGAGGCAAACTTGTAGTTTGATTTTACGAAAAATCAAAAACGCGTTTTACGTGTCACAATGACCTCTCTCGGAAGAGTGCTCGAACATACACGCCATTTCGGCGTTTTTTTTATCCATGACGTTTTTTTGGAATCTTGCAGAGCTCGGGAACTAGGGGTAGCAGCAAAAGCTAGCCTAGCTTGGGACCTGTATGGTGTCGTAACAAACTTTCGTTTTCTACACACTCCCGAATGGGCCTAGTCTGAAATGATTTCTTGGGGGTCGACCTGTGCAAAAACCCGTGTAATTTTCTGTGTGCAAGATACTGCTGCCACAGGTTTTTACACAGAGCCTACTTTTTGCGCAGCTTATGGCACTTCATTGCAGCTTCGCTCATGTTGGGCCTGAATAGTAAATTATACGCCTGGAATGATTCCACGAAAGACGAATGGGGTCAGATGGGTAGCGGAACTCCTGGAAATGCCACGCTTGGGTGCCGATCAAAGAAGTAATTGCCGCAGATAGAGCAAAATTTTGTGGAGGATCTCGGAAAAACCCTTGCGGGAGAGCCTTCATAAAATCTGATGTAGAAAAGATCACTGAAAAATTTCTGAGCATCTTTGGCGTCGCAATCGGGCTTCTCTTCGTTTATCTGACCGGACATCATTTCCTCATCCTGCAAAGCCGTTCAAAAAAATTCCACCGCAGTGCTATAATATTTTAGAATTCGGTTTGACTGCGGAAAGGATGACCCATGCGCTTACCATCGATCTCCATTCTCTTGTTTTTTGCAGCCTTTGGCACGGGCGTTGCCAAGCCTGCCTCCTCACTATCAAGCTTGAACGGCAACGTTGAGTCCATCCTGGTGCAGAGGCTCAGTGATGGAAAAATTATTTATGAAAGCGGCCCGGATCGCTTGCTCACCCCGGCATCCGTGACCAAAGTTATCACCTCGGCGGCACTGCTTCACTATTTCGGACCTGCCCATACCTTTAAAACGCGGTTTTATCATAGTGGCACCCGCAGTGGAGACCTTGTCATGGGCAATCTCTATGTGAAGGGCGACGGCGATCCATTGGTCATCAGCGAAAAACTCTGGCAGTTGGCAGCCGACCTGCGGCACATGGGAATCAAAACCTTCAGCGGCGATTTGGTAATCGATAACGATCTCTTCGACAATGAAAAGCGTGATCGATCCCGCCTGGATGGAGTGAATTCTTCAGACCGAGCCTATGATGCACCCGTGAGCGCCTTTGGATTGAACTTCAATACCTTGCCGATTGCCATTGCTCCCGGCACAGAACCCGGCTCTAAAGGTCGGGTAGGATTTGATCCCTATCCCATTCCCAATCTCCCGCTGGTGAATAATACCAGTACCGGCAGCGGCAACAAAAGTTCCATTCAAGCGGTAAGGCAAAGCAAAGGCAATCAGTCGTCCCTCATCGTATCGGGATCCATCGGTGCGCAGGCGCCAATGCTCAAGGTCTATCGATCCATGGGCGATGCTGTGATCGAAGGCGGCGAACAGCTGCGGGCCTTTCTCGCTTCGGCAGGCATTGATATCCGCGGCAAAGTTCGCGAGGATTCTACGCCCAGCCAGGCTCGCCTTTTTTATACTCTGGAAAGCTATGATCTGGGTTTTATCGTCCGCGGTCTGAATCACTATTCCAATAACTTTATCGCTGACATGCTGGTTAAACGTCTGGGCGCCGCCTTCCCAGAACAAGGCCAAGCCAACAGCAATGGCAGCGGGACCTTAAAAAATGGTATGAAAGCCGTCGAACGCTTTTTGCGGGATGATGTTGGGATCAAGGATAAATTTGAGATCATCAATGGTTCGGGCCTCGATAATCGCAACCGCTTCAGCGCCGAGCAGATCGTGAAGGTATTACGCTATATGCACGAGCATATGGAAATGTATCCTGAATTCCTGGCTAGCTTTCCGGCTGCTGGACTCACCGGAACCTTGGAAAAGCGCTTCAAGCAGGAAAGTCTGCATGGCCTTGTCCGAGCCAAAACCGGGACCCTTTCCCAGCCAGTTTCAGTGTCCAGCCTTGCCGGATACATGGGACACCCCAAACATGGGATCCTCGCCTTTGCCATCATCAATAACGGGCAAAGTCCAAGCAATCAACCCACTGTGGCCGACTTTCGCAAGCGCCAGGACCAAGCGCTGTTTGAGATTCTAGAAAAGTATTAGCTTTCACGTCACATGGACATAACAAGAAAAGGAGGAAGCTTCCCGCCTGTATGGATTTCAGAAAATGCTGGCGGGAGGCAGAATCGATGCTGCTAGGCTCCTCGTGTTTTCCCTGATAAGGTTCTGGCCCAGCCTGCTGCCTTGTCGTGGCGTGTAGCTCTCGCCAATCGTCACCTGACTGAAGAAAGGACATGCCTTGAACACCTTGCACCTCGAAGCTCTCAAAGCCATTGTCAGTGAAGCGCGTTTCACCACCAAGCCTGATGATATGAAAGTCTATGGCAAAGATTGGACTCGCTCCACGCCTAATCCGCTGGCCATCGTCTTTCCCAAAAGCACGGAAGAGGTCAGCAAGATTCTGCGCTACTGCAACGAACACAAGATTCGTGTCGTGCCGAGCGGTGGCCGCACAGGACTGGCAGGTGCAGCGAATGCAACGAATCAGGAACTGGTTGTTTCCTTAGAAAAAATGAATCGTATTTACGGCATTGATCCGATCAATATGAGCATCTCGGCTGAAGCAGGAGTGATCATTGAAACTCTGCAAAAAACGGCCAAGGAAGCGGGACTGTTCTACCCCGTCGACCTCGCCGCGAAAGGCAGCTGTCAGTTGGGTGGAAATATTGCCACCAACGCCGGTGGATTGAAATTGATTCGCTACGGCGGAACTCGCGAACAGGTGCTTGGTCTGGAAGTGGTGCTGGCGGATGGAAGCGTGATCGACCTCAACTACGATCTCAGAAAAAATAATATTGGCTACGACTTGAAGCAACTTTTCATCGCCTCGGAAGGGACTTTGGGAATTGTCACCAAGGCCACTATGAAGTTAGCCCCATTACCCAAGGATCTGCGCCTGACCTGCATGACAACCGACAGCTTTGAAAAAATCACCCAACTGCTCGGCCTTGTTAACCTGCGCGGTATCTATCCCACGGCATTTGAATTTCTCACCCAGGCCTGTTTAAATCTGGTCCTCAAGCATCAGAAGCAACGGCAAGATCCCTTCCAATCGAAGTCAGCTTTTTATGTACTTTTGGAATTTGAAAAGCAAGCCGATGGTGCCAAAGACCCGATGGAACCCTTTCTGGAAGAAGCCTTTGAACGTGGTTTAATCACCGATGCTGTGATCGCTTCGAGTTCTTCCGAGTTCCACAATATCTGGGCCCTCCGCGAACTGATCAGTGAATCCGTTTCCATCGAAGGTTTGGTCCGTAAAAATGATATTTCACTCCCCATCAGCAGCTTGCCCCCTTTCATCAAAGAAATGGAGCAGGTCCTGACCCAAGTGAAAGATGTGCAGATGTTTCTCTTTGGCCACATCGGTGATGGCAATCTGCATCTGAATTATGTCGGACCATTCTCAATGGATTACGAAGAATTCCGCAAGTTGACCCGCGAAACTGAGCTTCAGGTCTTCAAACTGGTAGAAAAATATCGGGGCAGTATCAGCGCTGAGCATGGCATTGGGGTGTTAAAGAAAGCCGACTTGCATTACTGCACATCGCCAGCGGTGGTCGACACCATGCGAAAAATAAAATCCGTGTTTGATCCCAATGGTATTTTGAATCCTGGTAAAATATTCGATCTCTGATGGGTCTGCCTCGATTTATTCGAGCACAGAAAAGTAAAACCCCAAAGCATTTCGCAATGGGGTTGCCTTGATGAATTCGCCATTAATTTCCGGATGCTGCCAATTTATCTGCGCCCATGGACATTGCTCTCTCAATGGCTTTCCGCGTGTTGAAGCGCACGTGACATTCGAGCATCTTGGTCGACTTTGGATTGGATATCGCGCTCTTATAAACCATATGACAGGCTAAATCACCTGGCTTATTTTCAACGATGGCGAGCACTTTGCTTTTGGCAATTTCTTTGGCTTCATCCACAAGATTCTTCTCCGCTTCTGAGCTTGGAGGCGCTGCGAACGTTCCGCCATTCAATTCCACTAAAGTTTTATTCAAGGCCGACTCATTCTTGGCTATATTGAGCTGTGTACCTTTTTCGATAGCTTGAATCACTCTTTTGAGAATGGCCTCGGCTCTAGCCTGAACTTTGGTTGTCTTGAGTTGAATACACTGCTCCAGCATGGTTCGAGCATCGGGCAACTGATTGGCTCTGATATGAGCAAATGCAATGTTGTAGAGAACGATGCCTTTGATATCAATTCGATCGTCTGGAATAGACTCCAAAGTTTTCTTATATCCGACAATGCCTTCGTTGATCATGCCGCAACGAGCCATGGCTACTGAACGATTATTCATATAGGCCACAACATTTTCCATTGCCTTGAGTTGACCCATAATCTGCTTAGCGACATTGGTCTGCCCACTGTTAATAGCTGCATTGGCCTGAGCTTCCATGACTCGCTGACTATCAGGGTCAATATCCTTCGCCTCTTCCAGGATTTCATTGGCCTTGCTAGCATCACCCAGTTCGGAGTGAATTTCAGCAATTTGACAGAGACGTTCCAGATTCAGCGGAGCCAAGGTTTGCGCCTTCTGAAAGCATTTCAAGGCCGTCTCGAACTCCCGAAGATTGATCAAGGCTTTGCCGAGAAGATTCAAAATGAATATCGATTCGCCCGCGTGTTTAATGGCTTCGATGCCAAAGTCCCGCGCTTTCTCATTATCACCTATAGCATAAGCAAATTCGGCTTCCATCAGCTCTTTGGATCCAATATTAATCGTAGCATCGGAAATATAACGTTCTTTTATTTTTATCGCTTCTTCGAACTGTTTGTCTTGCAGCAGCTGCCGCATCTTGCGTTCCATACTGCCCTGCTCGGTAGGCTGCCGATCCTGTTGAATGGTCCAGATGATCGACTGCACCAAATCTTTTCTCTGAAAGGGCTTACTAAGAATTTGCGAGACACCCATTTCTTTAACAAAGGGAATATCTTCTTTTTGAATCAGCGAACTCACGAGTATCACTGGAGTTCCCTTGGCACCTTCCTCCTGAACTCTTTGCAAAAACAGTGGCCCAGTCAGCTTTGGCACTCGCCATTCCTGAAGAATAATATCCGGGTTGGGGTGCTGCTTGATATGCTCGAATGCCGAAAGACCATCCTCAAAGGCGTGGATGCTCTCCACACCCATTTCCTTGAGCGAGGCTTCCGTTTCAGTCCTGACAGTCGTATCGCTATCCAAAATAATCGCGGTCTTCAAGCCCAAAATGTTCATACCCTGGGCAGGCTCGCCGGACAGATCATCACTTCCCAGGTAAGTCGTTGCAATCTGTTTGATACTGGCTTCCAGAGCAGGATCCACCTTGCGAACCTGCATCAGGATCGCCTTGGCTTCATCAATTTTGCCAGTTTTTGCCAAGGGTATGGCAAGATTCAAATACTGACCAAGGTCAGCGGCTGAAATTTTTAGCAGCTGACGTTCAAAAGTCAAAAGCTCTTCATAGAGTCCCAGATAAATCAAATTTTGCCGAAGATAGGATCCTGCCATGGCACTGGACTTCCAGTTGAACTTTTCATAGCGAATAAAGAAGTCCTTCAGCTCATTGATCAAGGAATCCTTGGTAAAGGGTTTTTTATGAAAAGATAGCAAGCCCCGTTCAAAACAAGGAGGGAGGATCTCCATTTCGGTTTCTTCAACCAATGCCGAGACTCGAACTTGCTTTAATTCGGGGACGGAACAGACGAGGTTAAGAACCTGCAGGAGATTTTCATTTTGGTCAGAAAAAGGCGGCGTAATAAGCCATCTTATTTTTTCCACTTCCATTACACCCAGGGCATCCTTCAGGGTGGGAACACCTTGAATATCGGTATAACCTAGATTTCGGATCACTTCCGTCAAAAGAGTTCTTGATGCTCCTGATGGCTCGACCACCAGCACCTTAACGTCTTTGTCTCTAAAAAATACATCCATGGCACCACCGCTTTGTGTTGAGGAGCCGGCAAAGGGT
>JBGSRE010000575.1:0-1997 GCA_041737755.1 Oligoflexus sp. | reverse complement strand
CGCAGTTTCAAAGAACTTTTTGAGCTTGTGATGCTTTCGTGAACAGAGATCTTAAAACCACTTTTCATTGAATACCCAGATCAGGAATGTTTCGAGAGGTCGATTATCAAGACCAAAACCTCTTTTTGAGCGATTTTTCCGAAACCTTGCGACTCAAGACCCTGCGCAGTCGCACGGAAGCAATCCCGCTGAAGGTAAAGTGCAATTGCCAATGAATCTGGGCTTGATGCTGAAGGTTGCCGATGAATTCGAATAGGGACTTATGGTGATAATAAAAGGCGAAGTTCCGACCTTTTTTTGGGCGAGCCAACCAGCCAAGTTCATCCGTTCACTTCTTTCTCAGCTTATCGCTGTTGATTTGATTCTCTCCTGTTTCAACTGGGAATATAGCGTTCCAGAGCATGGTTGTTCCACGGCAGTCACAGGGAAGACTTATCGGAGTTTCAGCGCCTTTTTCTGATGAATTTTCAATAAGCTATGGGCTGGAACATCGAGAAAAGTCCGGCGGATGTGTTGGCACAGAATGGCATCGGTATCTGGCCCAAGGCAGGGACCGCAGCGAGGGCTGGGAAAAAATGCCCGGCAAGGGTTGGGCCCAGCTATAGTCTTGAATTTCAATTTTCGCTTGTGGTAAGTTTGTACCACTTAAAAATTTATTTTAGATGGAAACATATCTATTGTTAGAGCAGCAAGACCAGACTTTCGCAGAACTCCTTAAGGTTACGCAGAAGAAGAGCTTCGACCGGGGTGATTTTGTTTACCGAAGCGGGGATCCCGCTCGCGGCCTTTATCTTGTTGAAGAAGGGTTGGTGGGACTCAGTATTCTTGGGCCTAGTGGCAAAGAACATCTGATGCGCTTCTTTAGAACCGGCCAGGTTTTTGGTCATAGAGTAATTCTCGCCGAGAAGGAATTTTATCACGCCACGACACAAGTGCTTGAAAAAAGCGACCTGTTATTCGTTAGCAGAGATGATGTCAAAGCCCTCCTTGAAAGCCAACCCCGGCTCTACAGTTTCGTTGTCCGACAGTTGGCCTTGGAGCTTTCAAATTGCGAACAGCAGCAGATCAATATCCTCGATCAGCAAATCCTTCCGCGCGTGGCCCAGGCTCTGGTTTACTTGAAAGAAGTACGCCCAAATTATCGATGGACGCGTTCTGAATTGGCAAGCTTCTGCGCAAGCACGACATCGACTGTCATCAAGGCATTGGCTGAACTGGAGTATATGGGCTACATCAAACAGAGGGGCCGCGATATCCACATTCAAGACCGGGCCGCTCTCATTCAACTGCAATTCCAGTACGCTAATAGCTAGGGTTCATTGGCTTTGTCCCGCCAGCCAAGCGTGATGAGTGCTGTATAGCGCAAACTGGAAAAGAGGAGACTGTCGCATTCACCGGCAGGTCTGCCATCGCTATGACGATTGACCAGCATATCATGTTCCAAATGATCGTCGACAATCCACTGTTCGAAGCGGAAGGCTTTTTCGCGGGCAGTTATACCCAAGCTTTGCCATTCCCCTCGCCAATAATCAGGATCTTCTGTAGCGTTCGCTTGCAGCCGCGCGGTGAGCTTTTGCACGGAATGGCGACCATGATGGAGGGAGAGAATCAGGGCAACCCAGCACCCCAGGAGCAACACAGAAAGCAGCAGCAGTATTCGGCGCATGATGACCCGCGCTGTTGCATGGAATCCGCCTTACAGAAGCGCTATCCAATGATTTTTCCATTCGACTGGGAATGAGCTGCTTTTTCGTGATGGCTCACGGAGTCAACAGCTCTGGCAATCAAGGCCGATGCGCGAACACGGACGGTCAAACTTTCCATTGCATTTCTTTGCAACAGTTGCGATCTTTAATTGGCAATTTCATCTCTATTTATCGCTAGGTTTAAATGCATGCTTGCCTGTTGCTATCGGCTTTGCCTTATCTTCATCCTCTCGCTGACGACCCGAGAGGCATCGGCACGCTGGTCGCACCATGATGCCGATGAGCTTGATC
>JBGSRE010000571.1:0-3327 GCA_041737755.1 Oligoflexus sp. | reverse complement strand
GGCAGTCGATTCACGTATCTTTCCTTTCAAACAAGCTCATTTATATGCACATTTTTTGAATCAAACATTGGGGATCGCGAGCTTAAGCGCGGTTGGAGGTTTGGTGAAAGTTCAGGAGAAAACAATCGATTTGCAAAGAAGAAATGTCCAGATCGAAACCATCCTGAATAGTTTGCCCATCGGCGTGGTGACGGTGGACTCGTCATTGCGAATTTCTCAGTATTCCAAATGGATGACTTCATTTTTTGCAACTCATGAATTGGCTGGTAAGTCACTGACCGAGTTGCTCTTGGATAGGAGTAGTCTGCAATCGGATGATCGCGATAGAGTTGTGAATGCAGCTTCTTTAATGGTTGGTGAAGATGAAATCTCATTTCAGTTCAATGAGGTGCAATTTCCTCGCGAATTTGTCTATCGAAGCAACGACCAGGAATACATTATCGAATTGACGTGGAACGTGATACTTGATGAACTTGATCATATCGATAAAATACTCCTGACCATCAATGATGTTACAGACGTGCGTCGCACTCGTTTGGATGCTCAACAGAAATCGCAGCATTTGACTATGGTAGGGGAGATACTGGGGCTGTCCTCCGACCGCTTTCAACATTTTATAGCCAATGCTCTGCTCCTACTCGATGAGATTGACTCTTTGCTGAAGCAAGAGTTATCGCTTGAAAGTTGGAATGATACCCTTCGAGTTCTGCATACTTTAAAGGGCAATTCTCGAACCTATGGTTTGTCCTTTCTCAATAATATGGTTCATGATGCTGAAAGCAATCTATCAGCCCAAGGCTCGGCAAAGGCAATGCTTAGTCTCTCCTATAAATCTCAAGTGGCTGCTGCATGCTCGCGTCAAATTCGAGAACTGATCCTTCAATATGCGGCCATTGCTGACGAAAAGCTGAATCGTTCCTCCGATCAGCTGAAAGACCAGCTTATTCAGCGGACCAGCCAATGGCTGAATCAGCTGGCAAAGCATGTGAATATAAGCCAATTGCCGGATTTTGAAGCATTCCGCGAGATCAACCGCGAGCTGGATGGATACTGTAATCTGAGTCTTAGCGATATGCTGTCGCCCTTGGTCAGTTCACTGGGAAGCATTGCCCTGCAGCTTTGTAAACATATCCCGAGAGTTGAAGTCATCGACTATCAAAATATCACTATCAACAAGAATATGACCCATTGGTTTGAATCGGTCTTTTCGCATCTCTTTCGCAACAGCTTGGATCATGGATTTACGAAGTTCAAGGCTGGTACTATTAGCATTGAAGTGCGAGCGACACTGGATTTTATTCAGCTCGTTTATCGTGACAACGGTCAGGGTCTTGATCTAGCGAAGCTGTCAGAGAAATATGCTGTATCCAGACCTGAAATTCGCAACTGGAACCATCAACAGCTGGCATATTTGATTTTTGTAGATGAGGTATCCAGCAAAGAAAAGGTTTCGGACATTTCAGGCCGTGGTATGGGGATGAGCGCCGTCAAAAAAATGATTGAAGCAGCTCAGGGTACCATTCATATTGAGATTACCCATGTAACTCAGGACCTTTGCGTCTCTTTCGACTTTGTCATCCGACTGCCACAGACGCCGGGGATGCTCGGTCATTTCCAGGCCTCAGCCTAGGTTTCCAGCGCAACGCTTAGCCAAATTCGCAGCGACGACCACTCAGTGATCACTGAGTGGTCGCTATCGCCCAGTCCGTTCTTCGAGATGGCTTAGAATCTTAGGCTTGGAAGCTTTGCTCATCACAAGCGAGATGACCCGACGCAAAAGGATGCAAGTTCGGCCGAAAGGAATGCGGCGAGAGCTTCGAATCTCGAATCATTGGTCTTGCCATTCTTATAATGCGAGTGTAGTTTCAGCGTCGTTCGATCACTCAGTTTCGCTGCCTTGAAAACTTTCCAAACTAGACTTCGTAACGACAATTTAGGAGATTTATTGATGATGAAAATTATCACAGGATTCATGATTGCTATCATGAGTGTAGGGAGCAGTATGGCCGCAGCGCAGGCGCAAGGTCATTCGACTTGTGCTTTAGCGCAGCAGAGTCAAGTAAGCTATGGCCAAGAAGAGGGACAGGCGCCCTTGATTGAAGCCCATTTTAGCTCGGATGCCCTGAGCTTTTTCCGGCAGCAATACTATGTGTCGGGCTACTTGAGCAGCGTACTCAAGCAATTCTGCTCTTGGGGTGAACCACTGTCGAGTCAATTGGCCTTTATTTTCAGTCGAGCAATCTTCCAAACCAAAGGTACAGTTCAAGCCTCCGGTTTGGATATCCTCGTCAAGATGGATGAACAGCTGTCTCCCTATACCTTCGAACCCAGAGTCGTGACGGTTTGGATTCAAGGCGTCGAACAACAGATAGCAATGCCTAGCATTCGGTAAAGCTGTCACCCCACACGAAAGGAAGACTGATATGAAACGAATTTTGAGCTTGTTGGTTTGTTCTGCTTTAGTGAGCTCTTTTGCTTCGGTCCAAGCGAACACCCAGCCTCGGGACGAAGCCCTTAGCTACTCGACGATCAATCCTGTTTCGCCTGAGGTCATCGGCGCAGCTTATTTTGCGGTTGCTCGTCTCCATGAAGCTGGTCAGCCCTTTCAATTGATTCAAGTTTTAAAGGCTGAGTCGCAATTTGAATCAGGCATAAACTACCGCTTGACCCTAGAGCTGAAGCTTGGCGAAGAATCTGCAATACATGAAGTTGTGGTCAATTCTCAGCCGTGGATCGGAGCCTGGCAACTCGTCTCTGAGCAGAAGATTGTGGATTGATTCGATGGCATAAGACGGTAGGAAGCTCTCGTATCGAAGGTTCCTCCGACTTTGAGCTTTCTATAGGCAACGAGATAGAAAAATTGGATTCAGGCATGAACCGGTACTCTTAGGTCTGCGGTAAGCTCCCGAACCAGAGAAATCCTAGCCTCTGGCAAGCCCAGGATCCTTAAGGGTTGCCAGAGGCTAGGATTTCTCTGGTTCGGGAGCTAACAAAGTCCAAGGATACCAGAAAACCGAATAGTTTGTGTATCACGCATAGCTTCCAAATAACGGAAGTATCTCATGAGCTCGCATAGCAAACCATAAGGCGGTAGCTGCCACTTTATCCATCAGCTTATGGAAAGAATCGAAGTACAGGAGGTGGGTGCCTTTCGCTTTGATTTTTTTCCAAAGGCCTGGGAATTTGTAGTTAGTCGCTGGCGCGAAATTGAAAATTTCGCCCAGGGACTATCCTGAGCGAAGCGAAGGATCTCGTGGAATCAGGTACTTATCAGCGAGATCCTTCGTCGTTTCACTCCTCAGGATAGTCTCAGGCGCTTTAGGCGCC
>JBGSRE010000553.1:0-2204 GCA_041737755.1 Oligoflexus sp. | reverse complement strand
CCTGATCATTGAGGGATTCGGGATCACCTTTGGTGACTCGCTGAATCATCCGCAAGCAATTTTGTATATTATGGATTTTACCAAGCATAGGATCTTGTTCGAGAGGTTCAATCATATATGGCCCCCAACATGAGTCGCTGTTCTATCCCCTGTCGATTCCTTTTGAAGTCAAGATACTTGCTGATTTCCCGCGCTTTGAATTGATTCAAAAAGTTTCGATCGTGACAAGTCAGAAGACTGCCACTACCTATGATTTGCATGGTGATGATAGGATCGGCCCTGTTAAGGACTATAAGGTCCAAGGCATGATCGGTGCAGGAACTCAAAGTCTTGAGCCAATAGAGATAACCATGCTCCTCACCCTCAAGCTCAAAAATCGCGAGATCGACATCGCTTTCTTCGTTAAACCGGTCGGTGAAGAGCGAACCAAACAGATACGAAAAGGCGCAAGTTTCTTCCAATTTATCTCGAAGTCTTCCGGCAATGGCCTGAGGCAACTCATCCAAGTCTTCTGCTCCGGTTCGGGTATTGTCCAACGACTGCGTGCGACAAGCTTGATGCTTTTGGACTATATATAGTCAAACCGGTGCTCGCAACTCTTCGATCAAGCTCGTCGGTTCGCGCCACTAAGCTGTGATAAATGAATGTCGATAGATGCTCGGCAAAGGTCTGATAGACAATGGATTCTGTTGGGCGACGCGCCTCATATGGACGCGGAAACGTAGCTGCTTGCATAGGCAGGGAAGTATGCAGCGCAATCCTTGCCTAGGCTAGAGACATCTTTATATTCGGGGTGGACACGGCAGGCATGATGAACGGGATGCGATACGGTTTAAGCCCGACTGCAGAGGCACTGCGTCGGGCTCGTTGGCTCGTTGGCGGCCAGGGGTGCACTATGATCTACTAACAAGGACTACTATGCGCTCAATAGCGGGGACTTTGGTTTGCAGAGTCCCCTGCCCAGATCAATCGTAAAGCTGATGCAAGTCCATCTTGGGCAGAATACGCGTGAATACGGCAAAGTTTTCAGTACGCTAAAAAATAAGCTTAGAAAAGCCGATAGGAGATTTCAGATCCACAAAAAAAGGGCCACTAAGTGAAGATATTAATTGCCGTGTTTTCCTTGAGCCTTATCTCCTGCCTGCAGGAGACGGAAAGGAGTACACACAAGCGCAGCACACTCCCTAAAAGTCTCGATCAAACGACGCCGAAATACAACTATTGTCAAATAGGGTTTCTGTTTGTAGTAGAGTTTGATCCTGGGCAGAGACCCAAGATCGAATACAAGACTTATAGCGAAAATATTACGGAAATTCCAACATCCGTAACTATTCTAAGGCCGAAGGCAACAAAAGTGTTAGAAGCGGGCACTACAAAAATATCTTTTCGAGAAGAACAGTGGGTTCATTTCCTTGGCGCACCAGGCCATTATCGAAGCGAAGCGCTAGTCGATGGAAAAGTATCGGCAAAATCAGAGTTTAGCTTTGTCAGCGTCAGAGAGTGCCCTAGCAGTCCAGATGTAAGCATGTTTGCACCTGCAGTCGAACCCTTAGTGATGGAAGAGAATATAGATTATTACCCTCTCGAATCTGGAGACATCATAGCTATCGATAAGTCAAGTGGTGTAGCCACTTCCCTGAAAAGCGCCAAAAAATACAAAGAGGTCGAGATTGTGCGTGAGTTGCAAGAGATCAGAAGAGGATGGGAGCTTACTGAGAAGATCGCTTCGTGGGAACCCGAGGTAAAACTCGAAAAAGATATGGAAGGTTCGGGCAAGGTATCTATTGGGAAGTTTCAAGAGACTGGAATCTATCGAGGCGAAATTGCTGATTCCAAATTTGAAGACAGTCTCATGCGGCAGATCTTTGTTAAAGAAGAATAAGCCGCACCATGGGTTCCAGCCTTTTAAAGGTCCATCTCGACCCGGATAGTACTCCCCTGCAGCTCTTCTATTCAAGGCTTAGGCACAGCGTGATTTTTCATCGCTTCCTGATGACCATACTTGACGAAGTTCGAAACCACTTTTGCATGCTCCTGGATCAGCTTGACAACATAAGGATGCTCCGAGCTTTCCGTCACACGCACGCCGCGTTCCGTTTCCTCCACTTTCATGGAAATCGCTTCGGCGTTTTCAAAAATGGCTGCAAACAAAGGATCCCGCATCCGGATGGGCCTGACATCCTCGACCCGGCCTTTCATCGCGT
>JBGSRE010000543.1:0-6095 GCA_041737755.1 Oligoflexus sp. | reverse complement strand
GTGCCGCCCCTGGTGGCTGGACCTGGCTCATGGTGCAAAAGGGCTTTTTCGTGACAGCCGTTGATAACGGTGCCATGGATCCCGAACTGATGAGCACGGGCCTAGTGAATCACAAACCAGAAGATGCCTATAAATACTATCAGAAAAATCCCGTGGAACTCTTGCTATGCGATATGGTCGATCGTCCGCAAAAAGTGGTTCCTCTCATCGCCCAATGGTTTAAAAGCAAAAATTGCCGCTGGGCCGTATTCAATCTGAAATTGCCTATGAAAAAGCGTTTTGAAGAATATGAAACCTGTCTGCAGCAGTTTTGGAACTTGAGCGGACTGACGCCAGAAACTCATACTCTACGTGCCCGTCAGCTCTATCATGATCGGGAAGAGATTACGTTGCTGGTCAAACCACGCAGCCTCGGCAAGCGTTAAGAGGCGATTCCTTGCGCACGACAGTCGATGGGTTCAAAGCTTGCTAAGTTTTGGGCCCATATTTATTTCTATCCATGTGCTCCTTCTTTCTGCCACTCTTTTAAGCAGCCACGAGCTGGCAGATCCGGATTCTTCATCATAATCGATGGAAAATCCCCGCGACTCCCCGCCTCGCCTTGTTTTTTAAAAAATATTTCCACCCGTCCGCAATATCAGACCAAGTCACGCTTCTTTCTTTATGAAAAGCCAATTCATCCACAGATTTTTTTTTGACTCAAGGAAAGGCTCAGCATATGAAACGGACGTCTCTACGAAAAATCATGCAGACATTTTTGATCAGCACTCTCTTCAGTACAGCATTGCAGGCACAAAGCAATATCCTCGAGGTTACAGACGGCACCTATACGGTTCCATCCGAAAGTTCTGCCGTCCTCACCCTCAAATCTACGGCGAGCTATGATTTGATTTGCAATATAAAAGTCGTGGGCGTCATCCGAGGCAGGGATCCAAGCACCGGCGCGCAACTGACCGCTAGGCAGGCCTCTGATTCTGTGATCGGATTTATTCTCAAAACAGGTCGGGCGCAGGAACGAAAGTTTAACTTTGTCTCGGCCGTGAAACGCATGAAGGATGTCTGGCGTGACCCTCAGGCGGTGTTGGTAGAAGTCGATCCGTCGAGCCTGACATCGGATTGTCAATCATGGACCGGTTCCACTCCGAACGGTGGGACTTGCAGCTGGCGCGGCGCGACTGTAAAAAGTGATCAGTGGTTGGAGTGCCCTGATTGTAAGTATCGCTACTGCCAATGCCAGTCGAATGGTTCTTGGGGCAACTGCGGCAATACTCAGCCTTCACAGGGGGCCTGTGATTGGTCGAATCCCGACTGGTCAAATCCGGCCTGCAGCGAAGGTGGCAGCAAGCCCTGTGATTGGTCGAATCCCGACTGGTCGAATCCGGCCTGCCAACAATAATTTTGTTCAAAAACCTCTGTTCTGCAAAGCCCGGGCCTGAATAGCCCGGACTTTTTCATTTAGGCGAGGAATCGCCCCGAGAAAACTCTCGCCTGACGAGGCCGATGATGATGCCAAGCATCATTTCGGCAGGGAACACCGAGCGCTTCGGCGGAACAGGAGTTAAGCCGTCAAATTTACTGTTTTTTTATACTTCGCAATGCTTCGATATGCTATTTGTACTATGAGCTTTCAGCGTCGATTCTAGAGGGTTTTGCCCTGCCTTTCTCGTAGTTCTTCTCTGTGAAAATGATTATAGTCCTTCTTCCATAGCGGCCGGATTCCATGGGAAAAGGCCATGTCCAGGGGGATTTTTTCATGTCACACGAATACCTGCAGTATCTGCAAGGTGAAATTCAAAAGCTTAAAGACGGCGGCCTTTACAAACGTGAGCGGATTATAACGACCGCCCAGCAAGCCCGTATTCAGGCCGAAGGCCAAAGCGTCATCAATCTTTGCGCCAACAACTACTTGAGTCTTGCCAATCATCCTGAACTCTTGAAAGCCGCTCAGGATGCCCTCAATCGCTATGGCTATGGCATGGCCTCGGTGCGATTCATCTGTGGAACGCAATCGATTCATAAGCAACTGGAAGCCCAGATTGCCCAATTTCTGGGCTTGGAAGATAGCATTCTCTATAGCAGCTGCTTCGATGCCAACGGCGGATTATTCGAAACTCTGCTTGGCCCAGAAGATGCTGTTATCAGTGACGCTCTCAATCATGCCTCCATCATTGACGGAATTCGTCTCTGCAAAGCGCAACGCTTCCGCTATAGCAACAATGATATGAATGAACTGGAAGCCAAGCTGAAAGAAGCGGCCGCTTGCCGCTTTAAGCTGATTGCGACCGACGGTGTGTTTTCAATGGATGGCACCATCGCTCGGCTGAAAGAAATCTGTGATCTGGCCGAACGCTACGGAGCCATGGTTATGGTCGATGATTCCCACGCCGTGGGCTTTATGGGCGCCAAAGGTCGTGGCACGCATGAGCATTGCGGAGTGATGGGCCGGGTCGATATCATTACCGGAACTCTCGGCAAAGCCCTCGGTGGGGCTTCCGGTGGATACACAGCCGGTAAAAAAGCAGTCATCGAGTGGTTGCGCCAAAGATCACGTCCCTATTTATTTTCCAATAGCCTAGCACCGACCATCACAGCCACTTCAATTAAAGTCCTGGAACTGCTTTCGAGTTCCGATCATCTGCGCGAGCGATTGCATGAAAATAGCCGCTACTTTCGTGCCGGCATGGCCAAGCTCGGCTTCCGTCTGCTTGCTGGCGAGCATCCGATTATTCCCGTTATGATCGGCGATGCATCGCTGGCTGGTCGAATGGCAGATGCCTTACTTGGGGAAGGCATCTATGTGGTAGGATTTTCTTATCCGGTGGTCCCTCAAGGTCAGGCGCGCATTCGGACCCAAATGTCCGCGGAACTCACTCGCGAACAGTTGGACCAGGCCATTGCCGCCTTCAGTAAAGTGGGTCGTCAGCTTGGATTGATTCCATGACTGCAATTGATTGCAATAAGTATTCGATGGAATGGAGACACAAACCTTGAGCAAACTCATGCGTGCCCTCGTTAAGCGCCACCGCAAACCCGGTCTTTGGATGGAAGAAGTTGCTGTGCCTGAACTGGCTCCTGATGACGTTTTGATTCGTATCCGGAAGACCGCGATCTGCGGCACCGACTTGCATATATACAATTGGGATGCGTGGGCTCAGAAAACCATTCCCGTCCCCATGGTCACCGGTCATGAATTTGTCGGCGTGATTGAAAAGCTCGGCACCAATGTCACCGGCTACAAGGTCGGTGATCGGGTATCCGGTGAAGGTCATATTACCTGTGGTCACTGCCGCAACTGCCGCGCTGGCCAACGCCACCTTTGTCGAAACACGGTTGGTGTGGGAGTCAATCGTCAGGGCTGCTTTGCCGAATATTTAACAATTCCCTATGGCAACGTTTTCAAAATTGCCGACTCGATTCCTGATGACGTGGCCTCGATGTTTGACCCTTATGGCAATGCGGTGCATACCGCCCTGTCCTTTGACTTGGTCGGCGAGGATGTGCTGATTACCGGCGCGGGTCCTATCGGCATCATGGCGGCAGCAGTGGCCAAACATGTTGGTGCGCGGCATGTGGTTGTAACTGATATCAACGACTATCGCTTGGATTTGGCTAAACAGCTGGGTCTCACTTGTTATCTGGATGCGACCTGGCTCTGAATGACTTTCCATTCTTGATGCGATATTCACCGTATCGCCCCATAAGTCGTAGGCAAATTTGCTTTGCCCAATCACACCAGCAACTACTGGTCCTGAATGGATGCCTATTCTAACATCTAAATTTGAATTGCGTCGTTTGTTTACACGTGCCATTGCTGCTGCTAAATCCAATGCAAAACGGGCGCCTCTATCCGCATGATCAGGGAGACTCTTAGGAATACCTGCTACTGCCATATAAGCATCACCAATGGTTTTTATTTTCTCTAGGCCATTACTCTTACAGGCTAAATCAAATTCAACAAACACCTCATCTAGCATTCCAACCAGTTCTTGGGAGCTTAGACGGGAGGCCAGCTGAGTAAACCCAACGATGTCAGCAAAAATCACTGTTACGTTAGAAAAAGAATCCGAAATCCGTCTTGACGAGCTTTTTAGCCGATCGGCGATCTCCCTGGGTAAAATATTGAGTAGCAAGTCTTCGGCTCGATTGCGCTGTTTTGCAATTTCTTTCTGCATGGTGATGCTGCTGCGTCTATAGATGCCAGCAAAGGCAGCAAAGATGGCAAATTCTGCAATTAAATTGATTGACGCTAGGGCTTCAATGAGCTGCTCATCAAGCCCGCCTAGAGCAGGATCTTTTGGCAACGTTAAATGGAGAAGTAGATACCATATAAGAAAGAACAAGAGTAAAGGACCAATAATCCCACGATTCCGTGGTAACGTAATGAGCATTATGGCAACGGAATGAACCAGCATATAGTTCTGAAACTCAGCATTAGCGCCAAACAGATAGCGTAGCCCAGTGATCAATAGACCAGCTGCAACTGCAAACAAGAGCCCGCCTGCTATGTAGTGTCGGCTAGAATAGAGTAAATAGAAGCCAAGGATAAAAACGAAAGCCATGATTTCGACTACAAGAAAAACAGCAGGCACATCGTGATCGGGCAAGAAAAGTGCGGCGCAAATCAATAGAAAGTTAAAGCCCAGGACGGCAAGTGCAAGGACATTTGCCGTACGAATAAATTGGATGTCCTCCTCAGGTGTCGATGAATTGAAACCGTTATTCAATACTCGTTTCCAAAGATCTGAAGAAGCCATCTGTCATCCCTCTACTTCAAGTCATCTGTGCTGGAGATTAAGGTCGGGTAAAAGGAGCGCCTTGCGCCCCTCCAATCCCCACGGAACCCATCGTGCGGATTTCCCGCAATGGGTTCTTCAATCATTGATTCACGGCTCACCAAGCGCTTTAAATTCCTGTATTGAGAATCTAATTCTTGGCTTACAAATTGGGCGGTAGATCGTGTATATTTTCCTTTGATATTAATATACTATAGAATATCACAGAAATTCCGCAACACCGCTGCGGAATTTAGTCATTTTCCCGCATCTAATCAGCGGTTTTATTTATATCTGCTAATATTTTTATGTTACAGGAAATGCTAGGAGCTAGCTCCACCGTAGACTGAAGCTCGAATCAATCCTTCAGCTAGCCATATAGCGTAGCTATCGAAATCAGTGATCAATTCCCTCAGCCTGCTGTGAAAACTTCAGCCGTTGGAACGGCCATCACGCCTTGGAAAACAGGCGAAGGTCTTTGAGAGCTTGAAAAGTTCAGCACCTGCTCAAGCCGCTTCGTTCAGTTCACGAAAGGTTTGACCCAAAGTAATCGCGATGGTTTTCACCGCATCGGGATGGGTCATGGGTTCGAGCAGATCGAGTAGATGAGTCAGCGACGAAGCTCTGTAGAGATCAAGCAGCAATGGCTCTCCCCCCGATTCATTTATATAATTCAACTTGGTATTGTATAGAATCCACTTCGCTTTAATCTGCGTATAGTTGATTGCCAAAAGATACTGCAGCTCATCGAGATCATTAACGGCATCAATACTATCCTTAAAATCGTCAACTTCTTTGGCTACATAAGCCAAGACCGCCTCTTGCAGCGCAGCATCGTTGTCCACGGTAGCCAACAGTTGGCTCATGCGTTTGAGGAACGGTTGGCCTTCAATCACATTCAATATTTCGGCTTTGTCGACTTTATGACCTTTGAGGGGTACGAACGGCTTCATAACAGGCTCCATGTGCTTGGTTTTGTAAGAATCAGAGCTGCCATCCTCTTGGACCGCAATGCTCGCAGAATCCGTGCTTTCAGGTGTGGGAATGTAGCTATTAAGATTGCGCTCAATATCGACACAATCGATGCAAAATATCGGGCCCCATTGGGGATGATTGGCTGCACCTCGAATATAGACCGGCAAAGTTTGAGCTCCAGACAGAGGAATCACAAAGATAGATTGCGTCGCGCAGTAGGAGTCGACCATCAAAGCGCAAGGCGCCCCAGCCAATTCTAAAAGGATGAGCGGCCGATAGGTATCTTGATCGTTGACTTGATCGATCGCAGTCAGCGCCAACAGAGTGTAGGTCTCCGCTTGATTGATC
>JBGSRE010000539.1:0-2031 GCA_041737755.1 Oligoflexus sp. | reverse complement strand
CTCCAAGCGATCCTCGGCAAGAGGAGGGCGGGCCATATAGTTGATCAACTGGCTTAAATTCCGCCTTTCTTCACTGCCCACCCGGCGCGCTGCATGCAGACTAAAACCTGCCAGGGCTATGCACTGGGGGCCCTTGAATTCGATGCTATCCTCCTCCCGGCGAAAGCCGACTCGCCTCACCCGCTGGCCACGGCGTTCACCAAAGGCGATCTTTTGCGTTACCGAGGCGCGGCTGGCTGCCTCAATGCTCCGCAAATCTTCCGGGACTTCACTTGCTTCGTCCAGCAAGTCGCGCTTTTGGAGACAGAGCTCCACGGCCTCGATAAAAGGCTCCAGGAGTTCGGCGATATCATTGTCCTCTGGATCCGAAGATTTTTAGCTTGTCTTGCGATCCCAAAGGCAACCAAGGCTTCTAAGACTTTGGCTGGCATGGTTACTCAATCATTTTCATTTTTCTGAGAGAGTATACACGCCATCCCAATCGCTTGGAGGAGGGGCGGCCTTAAACTCTTTACAGCGCTCGAGGTAAATTTCTGATGGATTAGTCTTCTTGCCTTTAAGTTCGGGATAACGTTTGTATTCAAATTCCAGACTCAGGGTAAAGGCCTCGGTAGCTTCATCCCACTTCATGCTCTTATAGAGGGCCAGTCCTCGAGCGAATGACTCCTTAAGCTGAAGCAGATTTTGTGGGGTCTCGCCTTTAATTCCCAGTAAATCAAAGGTCGTTACGGGCACCGATTTGCCGACTACGCGAATGGTATCAAGCTCGCGGACTTCAAAATTATCACCGATGAGAGCGACAACGTACTCCGATATTTGAGTGTAAATTCCATACTGCTTGGCAGCCGCTTCCAAACGAGCCGCTAAGTTTACAGAATCGCCCATCATAGTGTAGTTCATCCGATCTCGCGATCCCATGTTACCTGTGACAATTTCACCGGAATTGATACCAATTCGCATACGCATTTCTTTGACAATCTGTGGCCATTTATCACCTTCTTCAGTCCACTTTTTGCGCAATTTTATCAAGGCATCCTGCATTTGTACTCCGACTCGGCAGGCACGAATTGCATGATCAGGAAGTTCCATAGGAGCTCCAAAAAATGCGATGATGGCATCTCCCTCGTATTTATCGAGAGTGCCTTTTTCCAGGAGCAAAATATCCGTCATAGCGGTGAGATACTCATTGAGCAGTTCCACCAATTGGACCGCAGAGAGTTTCTCTGAGAATGAAGAAAATCCAGCAATATCTGTGAAATAGGCTGTTCTTATGCCTGATGTCCCGCCTAAATGAGGCATTTGACCGCTGTTGTGCATTTCATCGATGAGTTCTGGAGAAATGTAGCTGCTGAAAGCGCTCTTGAGAAATTTCTTGTCCTTTTCCTCGAGGATGTATTTGATCACGGTCGTGCTGACGAACATGCTCAAAACTTCAATATATGGACCGGCCATATACACCCAGATGCCTTTACTAAACCATAAGTAATGGTCAACGAAGTAATAGCCAAAAACAAAGACCAGGACGGCCAGTCCCGACATCAGCGCTTGACCCCAAATAAACAATGGTGCAAACAGCAGGCCCACCGTAAGGATGATGATGAGTTCCATCTTAAAAATCTTTTCGGGGCGTTTCATGAAATTTTTCTTGAGAATGTTGTCGACAACTGCGGCGTGATGTTCCACTCCATCTATGGTCGAATCGAAGGGGTTGGGCCTCTGATCGTTGATACCAGTGGCCGTCGCTCCCAAGAGCAGAATCGAATCCTTCAGCTGTTTTACCTCGGCTTTCGAAAAAGTATTGTTGTAAGCATCGGCGAGACTGAAATGACGGAAACCCTCGCGTCCGCTCCGATGGTTTAGCAAAATTTTGCCTTTTCCGAACGAGTCTATGGGCATCTCAATCACATCGGAATCGTCGTCTCGGTTCAATAAGCCTATCGATTCAATGCCACTATTATTGAAAAATACGACTATATCTCGATTCAGATACTCAGCCGCAGTTTTGATTCCAAGGGAGGGCATGAGCATGCC
>JBGSRE010000478.1:0-10526 GCA_041737755.1 Oligoflexus sp. | reverse complement strand
GCGCCTAAAGCGCCAGAGACTATCCTGAGGAGTGAAACGACGAAGGATCTCGCCGATAAGTACCTGATTCCACGAGATCCTTCGCTTCGCTCAGGATAGTCCCTGGGCGAAATTTTCAATTTCGCGCCAGCGACTATTTATAAGATAATGAAATTATAGATCATAGGAGAGATCTGATCCGTGGCTAGGGTCCTATAGGCGGGCTTATCTGGCGTTGCGCCCTACCCCTCAAATCCCATCATAGAAAAACAGATGCGCTCAGATGCGAGTCTTAAAGTTTTCCCTTAGAACCAGATGAGAAGAAGGCTGCAGTCCAGCCCAAGCTTTCTCTCATACACTAAGGAAACTCTATGATCCTCCATCGTGTTATCTTTGCAATCGTCTTCAGCGTATCGGATATCGCTCTGGCTCAAAGTTTAATACGAAGTTTCGGCAATGATCGAATGATCACTCCCCATCAGGTAAAAGCAGGGATTCAACTTGTCAATTGTCTGTCACCGATGCACACAAGCAGCACTGCTCTTCGCTCGTTCAAATAGATATTGCCATTGAGAAGCCGAGCATAGGATGCTAATCTAACACACTAATCATTGGGTTACGAATGAACAGCTCTTCTGAACATGGCAATCTATCTCGATCAACAGTGCCCCAACTGTTCTATCGTGGCAGTACCGATGAGGTGCTGAAACTCACGGTCGATCAGGCTTTTGGTGAGTCGATTAGCTTGGAGCACTGGCCCTTTGTCATTGGAGCCCTCTGTTTCAAGGGGCGAGTCGACGAAGCAGAGATTCGTTTTCAAGCCATTCAATCCCAATTACCTGAAGAAGGGCGTGTCGCCTGTCAATTCTATCTGGGAATAGGCTTCGCCCGCCTTTCCCTCTATGCCAGGGCTCGATCCCTCTTCTCTCAAAATTTGCGCATACTTCGGTATGGAAAATCTTCTCGCCATAACGGCGTTCCTCTCGCTTCTCATGCTCCTGCCGAAGCAAAAATACGCTTCTACGTGTGGCAGGGAATCGGCTTCTTTCGCCAGCTTTGCGGACGCAAAACCCTAGCCTTAGCTGCAGCTCAGAAAGCCTGGCAAGCAGCAATTACTGCTGACGACTACTTTGCTCGTATGCTTGCCACGGAACTTCTGGGACATAGCCTGATCGGGAGCGGCCTTATCGCGGTAGGCATGCGGGAGCTTGAGACGGCCTATGCACTGGCCCAGAATTTGGGACATGGAGCCTATGAAAAGGCCACCTATCGTTCGCTCCTGATGTATAAAATTCAATTCGGCTATCCACCGTATGATGCAATTCAAACGATCAGGGAATTACTAGGTGAAAGTCGAGTAGCCAATAATTATTCAGACAATGCTCTGAGCCTGGAGCTGATTCGACAATTTATTTTGCGTGGTGAGTTGAATCAAGCCAGTCGATTGCATGAGGAGATCGGCCGATCCATTTATGTCGAGAGGCATCGGCGCCATGAGATTTTTTGGCACTTGCAGGGAGCTGAAATTGCTTGGCTACGTCGAGATCTCGCAGGGTTTCGACTGGCTTTGACTCAAGCGGAGGCGACACTCGATCGGGAATGTGATGAGGCTTTGCTGTTGCATATTCTTGGTCTCAGAATGCGCGAAAATCCAGCCGCACTCCACGAGCAGAGTCGCCGTCTTACTCGTCGTCTCGGCAGCGATATCGCGGCACGCATGTTGGCGAGACATGATGGACAGCGTTTAGAAAAGGCACGCGGGGAAGATCCCTTGGGCGATATCCTTGATGGTTTGTGTAGCAAAGAGAGCAGCATGCTTCAAAAGCTTGGTCTCGTGCTGGACTCGCCCTATCTTGGACTGTTGAGCAAACTCTTGCCTTTGCAAGGGGCTGAACAATCCCTGCATATCCTTATGCCCCAGGGTGCCCTCATTATCGTCGATAAGGGAGACATCGCTCGTGCCGATGCCCTTATATCGCCTCAGACGATCGATCTTTTAAGAATCATCAGTCAAGGCTGGGTCCAAAAGCAACAGCTGGTCGAGGCCATTTGGGGTTATAACTATCATCCTCTCAAGCATGATTCGCTCGTCTATTCCCTGATCTCCCGCGTTCGCACCCAGCTAGGGCCGGCAGGTCCTTGGATCGAGCACGGGAGCATGGGCTATTGCTTACGGGCTGGCATCCATATGGAGTTTCACAACTTTCAACCTGCGGCCGTGAATACGCCTCTGACGGCGATACCGATGGAACTTTCACCAGCCGCGGCGTCTCTCAATTCACGGCAGCTGCTTATTCTGGAAGAACTCCAGCAACGACCGACGATAAATGTTGAAGATTGTGTCACGCTCTTTGGGACCTCGAGGATCACGGCAAGTCGGGATTTGTCAGGACTTTGCCAGGAAGGATTGATTCAGCGGATTGGCAAAGGTCGTGGTACAGAGTATCGATTGAATCCAAGTTCATCCCCAAAATAAGGAAAGCCCATGAAGATTAAATTCGGCATTTTGTTCTTCTCCTTCAGCCTGAGCTCACAGATTTTTTCGCAGGACTATTATGTGCCCATAAAAAAGGAACTGGAGCCAATAGCTCGCTTGCCTTTGGAATCTTTTCGACTTGATGAATCGATGCTTCAGTATCGACTGCCGCAGGATATCACAGGCCGGCCCCTTGATATTCAGCTCTCGCGAGATACGAGCGCAACGGGACCTGGTCGGGTGTACAAAGGACCTCTTGGCACAGCCTCATGTCTTGGTACAGATGAACTCCCCGCTTGTGTAGTGCAACATCGAGACTTGAAAATAGACAAAGGTGAACTGCTCGCCTTTGCGCAAAAGAAATATCAGGATCCAAAGCTATTGGCTCAGATTGCTGTGGTCCAGCAGGTATTTTCCACTCCTAACGAGCCGATCGGTTTTATAGCGCGTCGTGCCATCATTGCCGTTCGAACGAATTTGCAGATATGGACCAGCACGATGTCGCTTCCTAATGGCGGCAAACGGGATGCAGTGCGTGTCCAACTGAATGGGGAGTCGGGTTTATTCCGCTTCCAAGCGGCAGCTGGGAAAAATCAGCAAGGCAATGAAGAGAAAGCCGGGGAATTAACCAAAGTGTTTACGCATGGGACTTCAATGAGTGGGCATTGGAAGCTCGACAAACAGAAGGGTTGGTTTCAGTGGCGGCTGAATTCTGACAGGTCTGGTTTTGAAGGCACATGGGGCTTAATCGGCCCGAATGCTAGCCGGACTGTTGAAGGCACGTGGAATGGAACTCTCCTTTGACCCTAGAGCTCAGCGTGTTCTATGCCGTGAGCTTTCGATTTCCTTATCTAAGACTTGCTAAAATGACCAAACTAACTTTCAAAGAAAACAAAGCTACTCTCACACTTTAAACAAGTTGTTTAGCCAAAAGTCCAATGAGGACTCCCAAAACTTTATTTTACGAATTTGCACTCATTGTTGTGCTTCAGTGTTCCGAAATAACATCAGCATCCATGATGGTATGCGGATTGAAGTCGACGAGATAACCGAATGCCCTCTCTGGAAGAGTAGGGTGTTTGCTGTGCTGATTTCCCACCATCATAGATTGCCTGCCATAAATTTTTCAGAAAAAGAGCAAAAGTGGCCTAGGTCATTCAAGGTCCTAGTAGCCATGGTCAGCGTCTCTTTTATAGTGAAAAAGATGGTCGATTCAAGGCTTTCAAATGGTGATCGACAGGAACTATGTGCGGGGGATCAGTTGATGAAAAAGAAGTTTTTGATTTTAAGTTTCATTGTGTCCATGGCCTATGGCTGTGGAAAGGAAGCTGCAAAGAGCTACCGCAATGGCAGCGAAAATAGCTTCAAGGGAATCATTTCACTTCCCGTGCTTTTTTCTTTCTCCTTGCCTCCCCGAAACAGCTTCAAATTGGATGAAGCAACACAGCTGTCAAGAATAAATGGCTATGCGTGGCGGGTGGACGGCCAGGGCAAAAACTGTCAGGACTCAATTGCGCACGAATCTTTTGGGTCTTATGAGGACGGAAAAAAGTTTTCTTTCAATATCTCGGGAACTTGCAGTTATTTTGTCACTGTTATGCTAGGTGAACTTGCTTCGACAAAACTCTCCCTCACGGATCGAATCACTTACATTCAGCAGGTTCAGCCCATCATGGATCAGCAGTGCGTCAGCTGCCATACCGAATTTTCCAGCTTTGCCGGTGTTCGCGCTCAAGCAAAAAATATCGTAGCTTCAATAGAAGCTGGAACGATGCCACCATCGGGAGCTTTAGCCGACGAAAAAATTGCTCTTTTCCTAGCTTGGGCAGATGCAGGCTTTGCCGAAAAGGACCTGAAAGAGCAGGAGCCGAACGTCGTAAATAGTGCTTTGAGTGAGGTATTTTATCGGAATAACTATAACGATAGAATTACCGACTATGAGTTATTAGGACGAACCAGCTACGAATTGCGGCGATCGCTGTGGATTCAACCTGCAGCCGAAGCACTTGGTTTGCAGACAACTCAGGTTTTTACAGCACCGACAGACAGTTCGGAAAAAAAATAAAAGATGGCTCTCATGCTTTTGAATCAGATTGGATTTATAAGGAGTTACCAAGTGAACGGCATAAAATTTAGTTTCCGACGGACTATGAGAAGATGCATAAGAAAGCATGTGTTGCCATCATTTTTGGGGTCCTTATTTTTGCTGGCTTGTGGTGCTGATAAAACTCAATTTCGCAGTCTTGATGACACTGGCGGCCCAGCACCCATAACATCGTTTGATTCTGCGCCTCAGTATATGAAGACCTTTAATGCCGGCAAGCTAGAAACGGTCAAGCTCTCGATTGACAGTGGCTTTAAGCTTATTATGCAGGACATTTCCTTGATCCAAGCTCCAAAGACGGCCGAGCTATCACAGCAGATCAACCGGCCGGTTTTTGAGGATTCGTTCATTCAGGGCAATAACGGAACTGCGGCACAGGAGAGTTTTGCAATTTCTGAAGCCGGAATTTTTGATCTTTTGATTGTGATCGATAACTCCAGCTCGATGGGCCCCTATCAGGATAGGCTAGGTCGGACTCTGCCAAGCATACTTCGTTATATTTCCAACACGAACTGGCGAATTGCGGTCGTGACCAGCTCCAATGCGTGCCTTAACAAGACCAGGGATGGTCGACGTTACGTGACTCGCACCGATTTTGACCGGGACCCTGTCAAGGCAACGAATGACTTCAATCAATTGATTGTTGTCGGCGAAAATGGAGATTCGATAGAACGAGGCATTAAGATGGCAACCGATGCTCTTACGGGCCAGGGCTGTCCCAATGAAAGCAATGACTGGCTACGTGCCGATTCACAGCGATCTATCTTGCTGGTCACTGACGAGAATAATTGCGGAAGTGGACCGAATGAAGGATGCCCAGGGGCTGCTTTCGAAACTGCAGACTACTTCTTTGATCGCGTCGGCTACAATGTGTCCGTCAATGCCTTTCTGCTCTTAGAAGAACCCCCTTCCCCTAATCCATCTAACCCCAATGATCCCAACCGTGATTGTGTCAATTCAGGCGGCTATGGGGTACCGCCTAACGCTGCAGAATATATCCGTATTGTGCAGAGTACTGGGGGGATTTATGCCGATGTTTGCCGGTCCAATTATGATGCGATTCTGGAACAGATTTCCCTTAAAGTGCGTAAGAAAATTAACATTCAGTTTGAGCTGATTCATCCTGCAGTTTCAAGTAGTCTGGATATTTCCATCGACGGAAAAAAAATCAAAAATTTCACTATAAATGAGCGAACCCTGACGATTCTTGAAAGCGTGAGTGAAAGTGCACAATCCTTAACAGTCAAATATAAGCACACTCCCGTGGGCATGGTGAAGAAATTTTTGACTCGGCGTAGCGCAGATGGGTCCTCGCTGGAGGTTTTTGTCAATGGCGATAAGCTTGTTAAAGCTAATTATTCCTATGACGCTGAAACAGCTTGTTTGGAACTGAATAACTTTCCGCCTGAGTATGCTCAAATCAAATTGCGCTATCGCGATAACATTCCTCTCCGGAAGATATTTAATTATACTTCGAGCTTTGTGCCCAATACTCTTGAAGTCTGGGTCGATGACAGGAAGGTTTCCAATTTTGTTCATGATCCGATCCAGAAAAGGGTCACGTTTACAACACCACCTTTGGATGGTCAATCGGTATCCCTGCGATTTGAAATGCCTGGGGACCGAAAGCTGAATTACAATATCATTGGTGCCGATGCGGCGACTATTGAGCGGATGAAGCTGATAGACTTGGAAACTGGTGCTGACGTGCAATCCACCATTCAAGATGGTCAGCTCGTGTTGGGCAATGAGGATGTTTCTCAGGGGCGAAAGCTGCGTGCTATCTATAATATGAATTATGATTTTAAGGACAAGGTCTATAGCTTGGGAATTTCAGCTCCGCCTTTTCCTGGTTCACTCAAGATCGATGCCGAAGGTGATGCCTTGGTGTGTAGCCAGAATATCAAAGTCTCCGAGGAAAAACTGCGATTCACCTGTACGGATGAAGACTTTGAATGGATTCAGGTCTCTTATCAGTTTGCTGCTGACTACAAGAATAGTTTCGATATTGCAGTCAATTACAGTGGTCCACGAAGCTATGAAGTGTTTATTAATGGTCAAAGAACTGAAAAATATCATATCATCGAAGAGAGGCTAGTGATTTTGAAAAAGGATCTGCCAACAGGTGCAGAAGTCAGAGTGCTCATTAAGCCAAAGTAAAGTCATTCGTGAGGTCTTGAAAGACTCTTTTGTGACAAAGTATGTTGCTTCCAGCTCTTTGCTGACTGCGAATGAAATCGCCTCATTTCCCCATGTTTTTGCAGCCAGAACGAAGGTAAATTGACCAGGGCTAAACAGCGCTAAACTGTCGTGGTGTGTGGGTAAGCTTCGATTTCTCCAGCCTCTCTTTTTTAAAAATTTTGTATGAAAAGAATTTTTGCTGACAGCTCTAATTCTTGTTAGCCTCTGTGTATCGCTGTTCGAAAAGGAGTGCTGTGAGAGTGGGCTTTGACAGAAAGCTACGCTCATCTGTCTTAAAGTGCCGACAGCTGATATCAGCCAGAGAAATTGCACACACACCTTTAATATACATGTGCAAAATTTCAAATGGAGAGAGAAGACAGCATGAGATTTCAAGTCATCTTCTACCTTATGATTATAGTGTCGACATTGTTAGGTGACTTCCTTTTGTCGGGCTGTGGCAATCAGGAAAAAACTAACACTCTTCGTACGGGCTTAAAAGTTTCAGAGTTGAATCGAAACCGAACCTTGAGTCAGACGGCAAGTTTGGGGCTGACCCCGTCCTTTGCCAGCGGGCTCGAGAATAGCGCAGAAGCTGGCATTGCAAACGCGGCAGCGGATCAACCGCGCAACGGATCAACCGATTTTGCCGATCCTGTGTACGTCTACATCGAAGCTCAGTGCTGGTGTTCCCGACACGATGAATCCTGTACAATGACCAATTGGTATGACATCTCCATTCTCGATAAAGCCACCAAGAAAGTTTTATGGGGTCCCGAAGGACGTCGCGTGATCATGCACAATGATTGCAATTTCATGACAGTTCTTGGCAAGCAAGTTAAGTTGCCTAAGCAGCTCCTGAGCCGTGCCGCAAGTTCCATGATCTTTCAACTGCACAATGAAGCAGAGGATCAGACCGTGCCTTTCTATGCCCCCTTTCATTCAGGTGGATACGGTCTGCAAGGCCCCATGGGACCGAAAGGCGATAAGGGCGACACAGGGCAGGTGGGTGCGAAGGGACCGAGTGGGAATCCAGGGGCTCCCGGAGCGAAAGGTGATAAGGGCGAACCTGGACTCGCCGGGCCACAAGGATTGAAAGGAGACACTGGCCCTGCCGGTCTCCCCGGTAAAAAGGGTGATGCAGGCCCAGCAGGTCCAGCAGGTCCAGCAGGTTTGAAGGGTGATATTGGGTTGACCGGTCCGAAGGGTGACAAAGGTGATACAGGTTTCGCTGGCCCCCAGGGTCCACGAGGGGATGGCGGGAACCCTGGACTGAAGGGTGATAAAGGCGATACAGGTCCCGCGGGTCCACAAGGACCGAAAGGGGACAGCGGTCCTGTTGGACCTCAGGGTCCTATCGGTCCTAAAGGGGACCAAGGTGATACGGGCCCTCGCGGTCCAAGGGGGGAATCTGCTCTTAGCGGGCCCACTGCAAGACTGGATTCGGATGCCAAACTTCGATGAGTGACTCATCTTTCCTTGCAGAGTAAAGACTGAGGTGATTGCTCCGGTTTATCAGACAATCTCTTTAGCATTCCCCTGTCTAAGCCCTATGGTAAGGGAAGAGTAGAGGCTTGTTTCCCGAGGAATCCGCAGTTGAACAGTTAAACCTCGATCAGGATTTCTAAAATACTTCGCCGAGCCTTGCAGTTTGACTGCAGCAGCAAGAATAGCCGAAGCGCCAACTCCGCGGCCGCTGGTCAAGGAAACACCGGTGGTATTGCTGACTCCAGATTCAAAAAGGAGATCCAGGGGATTAGCATATTGGGCCAGATTCAATTGAAATTTGTCCGCGAGAGCTTGGAGGGTCCGCTCATCGATGCCATTGCCATTATCCGTGACTTCAATAACTGTAGCTAAGGGTTCTTGCCAGGCTCTTAACTGAAGTTGGACTTTTTTAGCAGTGAGCTCATTCCGCAGCTTTGGAAAGACGAAGCCATGATCGATGCTATTGGTGATGGCATGAAGCACCGCCTCGCTGATCGTTTCCAAAGCTTCGGAACTCCATCCCAAAACACAGTCTTCAACCTGGAATGATGCCAATTCCAATTGATTTTTTTCCAGTAATGAATAGAGATTGATCAAATTGGAGCTGACAATATCATAGAGATTTTTTGGCGCCATCTGAAAGGAATGAGAATCAGCTCCAATGAGTTCGCGCAGCATTTGACTGCTGAGTTCGATATGCTCGGCAAGACTTTTGAAGCGGCTATCAATTTCGAGCGATGTCAGAGATAGCAGCGCAGACTCGATACTATGAATTCTGCTGGCGATCTCTTGCAGTCCCAGAGAACGGGCAACGCCTTTTAGTGTGTGGAGCCCAAACATAGCTGCCTGCCTATTGTCCGGATCGAGCCCCTTGATGCGATCCAAGGCCTTCGCTAGGAACTTTTCGATGGCCAAGCGATGGCTTTTCATAATCGCCGCTACGATTCCCATAAGGATCTGGTTTCGCTCCTGCTGATCTGCCTTGAGAAGGTCATTAAGTCGATGAAGGGTGTTGTCCCGACACATTAAAAGTAAGCCTGTAATCACACCGTTTCTGATGATCGGCTGCCAGTTAAGGACGAGAAATTTGCGCTTGCCGCCAAAGCTATAATCAAGTTCTCGAAGGATCTTACTTTGATTGACTTCCCATTGCAGTGCGTCGCCACCTAAGGACATTTCTAGCGCGGATCGACATTGAGCAACCTCATCCCGATCATGATTCGACGCTGATACAAACAGATCAAAAGCATTTTGGCCGACAATTTGAGAAATCGAGCGATTGAGTATCGATTGGGTGAATTTGGAAAAGCCCTCTTGAATGTAGCCATTTTCATCAATGGTAAGGATGGCTTCTTCGACACTATCAAAGACCGCTTGGAGTCGCTCTTTCTGCTCGAAAATCGTGCTAGCAGCTTCAATATATCTCTGTTCTGAGCGATAGCTTTCATCAAAAAATCCCTTAACGATAAGCACTGACAAAGTCAGGGCTTGGCTGCTTGTCACGGCAACAAAGTAAACCATAAGAGGAGAGTCAGAAAGCAAAAAGAAAGGTTCTATAAATCCAGCAGCGAGGTTGCCACTAACTAGAGATATCAAACTGATGAAGACGAGCCAGTAAAGAACTTTCTTCTCCTTTCGACCAAAAAGGAGAAATAGGGCAAAAGTGAGGGGGAAACCATAGACGATCACTTGATACTTTTCTTCAAAGCCGGCGCAGGCTATTGAGACAGCGAATAGAATGGGCAGATATAGGACCACTTTAGCCAAAGTATAGCGGCCACGATTTTGTAGAATGAGGCAACCGATCAGGCCAAGCAGCTCGAACAAGAGTACAGGAAGATAATTATATACCCCGTATATCATGGCTGTGTTTGTGAGTAGAAAAAGATTGAGTGATTGTACAGTGCAGGCAAGATTCGTCATGCGAATCTTTTTGATATCCTCGGGGCCTAAACCTTCCCGGTGGGTAGAATAGTCCAATATCGTTGAGAATAAATCTTTCAAGTGATTCAAAAATTTACTCCTCTACCGCCTTTTGCCATCGCTCGCTATGTTTCGTTTCGGTTTTAAACGATTTAAAGTACAGGTTTTCCAGCAGGATTTTCCAATCATGTTTGAAAAGTAAGGAGGAGATATTATCCTTTATTTACGACGGGTTAATTAGTCTCTGGCGCCTAAAGCGCCTGAGACTATCCTGAGGAGTGAAACGACGAAGGATCCCGGCGCTAAGTATCTGATAACACGAGATCCTTCGCTTCGCTCAGGATAGTCTCTGGGCGAAATTTTCAATTTCGCGCC
>JBGSRE010000476.1:0-4467 GCA_041737755.1 Oligoflexus sp. | reverse complement strand
GGCGCAAACCGTCGTCATGGTCGGTGCAAAGCAGCAATGGCAGTATCAATCGCAAGAATGGAATGCGGGTGACTTGAAATTCACCGATATCAAAAATTTCGCAGATATCAATCGCCCCGGTCTCTACTTTTTGGATAGCAGTCCGGGTTGCCCTGGCATAGATCCCCGCAAACTTGCTATGAGCTTGCGAGGAGAAGCGGCCTTTGCTGCCTTGCAGATCTTGCGAAGCTTGCCAAAATCTGTCGAGCCTTTGGCTGTGATGACCAGTCCGATCGATAAACACGGCTGTGCTAAAGCCGGGTTTCCGTTTCCGGGACAGACCGAGTTTTTTGAAGATCTTTGGTCCACTCAAGGCATCATGATTCTGGCTGGTCCTAAGCTGCGAGTGGCTTTGGCCACCAATCACCTCGCGCTACGTGATGTTCCGGCAGCCGTCCAAACCTCGCTGATTTTAAAGAAAAGTCAATTGCTGCAGAGTTCACTGCAAAAAATTTTCGGTATTGCCGAACCTCGCTTGGCTGTGGCGGGTCTCAACCCCCATTGCGGCGATGGTGGCTTGTTCGGGGATGAAGATCGACTTTACATCGAACCTGCTGTGCGCGCAGCTCAAGCAGCAGGTATCAATATAGTCGGTCCTCTGCCAGCCGATACGATTTTCTTTCGGGCCCATTCTGGGGCCTTTGATGGAGTATTGGCGATGTATCATGACCAAGGATTGGGGCCACTCAAATCTCTCCACTTTTATGATGCTATCAATGTTACAGGTGGGTTGCCTCACCTGCGATTGTCACCTGATCATGGACCGGCCGCTGAATTGTACGGTCTTGGGGAAGCGAAATCGGATAGTTTTCGACTCGCATTGCAACAGGCTCGACAGTATCTGGGGTGGTGAATCGTATGGAACGAAAAACGATCGAAATTCGCGGGGCCTATGAGCATAATCTCAAGCATCTTGACCTGAGTATTCCGCGTGGGCGCATTACGGTCATTACCGGGGTCAGTGGTTCGGGAAAAAGTTCGCTGGCTTTTGATACCATCCTGGCGGAAGCAAACCGTAGATTTTTTTACACACTCTCTCACTATTCGAGACAATTTTTGGACCTGGGCTCACGGCCTGCTCTGCGCTCAGCCAGTGGACTTTCGCCGGCGATTGCCTTGGCGCAAAACGAAACCCAGCCGTCGGTTCGAGCCACGGTGGCGAGTCTTACTGATATGGGTGAGTTATTTGGTATCTTGTTCTCTCGATTTGCTGAAAAACGCTGCCCCAAGCACGATCTGCCAACCGAATCACGAGGCATCGACGATCTGGTCGCTCATGCCCGGGCCCAACTCTATGGGAAAACTGTGGCGATCCTGGTATCCGTGGCCGATCAGAAGAAAGGTCAGTTTCGTAAGGTGCTCGAAGATTTTCAGAAGAAAGGCTACTCGAAAGCTTGGATTGATGGCGAGCTGATGAATTTGGAGCCGATCCCGGTTTTAGCCAAAGAAGAAAAGCATGACATTGCCATCGTTGTCGATGTAACCAAGGTCGAGCCCAGCCGCGAAGCTCGATTGCGGCGCTCGCTAGAAACGGCTCTGGCTTTGGGAGGCGGGACGGCGGTCCTAGCTCAGGCCGATAGCAAGGGTATGATCGATAAAAAAACCAAACAGCATCTGTCCCTGCATGCCGGCTGTCCCGTCTGTGCCTTGAGTTGGCCAAAGCTTGATTCTCGACATTTTTCGCCGAATTCTTTGGGTCGCTGCCTCAGCTGTGAGGGTCGAGGTCTGCTGAAGAATGACGATGAAATCGATTCGAGCAGTGAAATATTCGAAGCTGAAGCTTGTAAAAACTGCGGTGGTACGGGGCTTTTGGTCGATCTTAAGGCCATTCTTTACCGAGGTCGTTCGATTCAACGACTCTACCAAAGTTCGATCCGAGAACTGCTGCTCTTCATGAGTGAAAGTCTTGCCAGTTTGAGTAAGGAGGCGGCCGCGCAGAGATTGGTCGTGGAACAGCTGCAGCAGCATTTAAGGCGTCTCGATTCACTGGGTTTGGATTACTTGCAGCTCGGCCGACGCATTCTTTCCCTGTCCAATGGGGAGGCTCAGCGCCTGCGTTTAAGCAGTATTTTGAGCGAACAATTGCGCGGTGTCCTCTATGTCTTAGATGAGCCGAGTCAGGGCCTGCATCCTCTGGAGATCGAGCGGATCAATGAGGCTTTACGGCGCTTACGGGATCAGGGAAATACAGTCCTGGTCGTGGATCATGATCCGAACATTATGCGGGCCAGTGATTGGATTATCGATCTTGGTCCGGATGGTGGCAGGCAGGGTGGGTATCTATTAGCAGAATTTGCACCGAAAGATGCTGGGCTTTACCAAAAGGAATCTTTAACCGCTCGTTATTTGGCGGAAACCGAACAGCCCGCTGTGCTGCCAACGCCAAAAAAATTTGATAGCTACATTACGCTCTTTGATGCTCATCTCTACAATCTGAAAATTAAGAAAGCCCGGATCCCGCTGCAGGCTCTGACGGTGGTCACTGGAGTCAGCGGTGCGGGCAAGAGCAGTCTTATTTTGAAAACCCTCTATCGCAATTTGGAGCAGCATCTCAAGGGAACCGGGAAAAGGGCGGCGATAGCCTGTACGAAGATGGAGGGTGCGGATTCGGTGACGGCTTGCACTCTCATTTCGCGGAAACCGATCGCTAAATCTTCAGTGAGTATGCCAGCCACCTGGCTGGATATTTTCACTGAATTGCGCCAGCTTTTTGCGAGTGTTCCTGAGGCGCAAATCTTTGGTTTGGATGCTGGATCTTTTTCCTTGTCGCACGATGAGGGGCGCTGTCCGGAGTGCAAGGGGCGTGGGGTCCTGGTTTTGACCATGAAATTTCTCGCCGATGCCGAGGTTCCATGTCCGATTTGCGAAGGAAAACGCTATAAATCTCAGGTTTTGGAAGTGCGTTATGGGGGGCTGAACCTTTCGGAAGTTTTGGAGCTTTCCATAGCTGAAGCCCTCGAGATCTTCAAAAACCACCGATTGATTCATCGTCGTCTGCTGCCAGCTGTGCACTTGGGTTTGGGCTATCTTAAGCTGGGTCAACCGAGTTCGAGTCTGTCGGGGGGAGAGTCGCAGCGGTTGAAATTGGTGCCCTATTTGGCCAAAAAAGTCGTGCCTGGAACCGTTCTTTTGATGGATGAACCGACGGCCGGGCTGCATTTTCGCGACGTAAAATTGCTGCTCGAACAGCTGCATGCCCTGGTTGCTCAAGGGACTACGCTGATTATTGTCGAGCATGATCGACAGTTGATTGATGCTGCGGATTGGATTCTGGAACTTGGCCCGGGAGCGGGGGAAAATGGTGGGCAACTGCTGTATGAAGGGCCACCTACCTGTCATGCCCAGCAAGCGTAGCGCGCGTCGGGCATCTCTTATCTTAACGATCCTGCCGAGACAAAGGATCCCCGACGCGCTACGCGCTGGGGATGACTGGCTTTTGTCATGCGCTGGGGATGACTGGCTTTTGTCATGCGCTGGGGATGACTGGCTTTTGTCATGCGCTGGGGATGACTGGCTTTTGTCATGCCCAGCAAGCGTAGCGCGCGTCGGGCATCTGTTTTCTCATCGACCCTGCCGAGACAAAGGATCCCCGACGCGCTTTGCGCTGGGGATGACGACGGGCATCCCTGAGTAAATTTTTTCAAACCAGCCAAAAAGTACTTGCCTTGTCTTTTTGCCTATGCCATAAGGTGGGCGACCGACACATATTGACGTGCAAAAAGCCTCAAAACGGCCTTATTCGGAGTTTGATTTATGATGAAACACCTCTTGATCGCCCCTCTTTTGGGAACCCTCATGTTCACTGCTTGCGGTACGAAAAAAGACGAAAAGAAAGTTGCCAACGGTAATAATCCGGACCAAAGCGAAATCGTGAACAACAGCACCGATAATAGTGAAAATAATCCTGCACAGGGTTGCTCAAATCAAAGCGCCAATCAAAATGATAATTGCCAAAGCAAGGTCACGGAAGCAGGTCGCTTGCTTGTGCTTTCTAGAAATTCATGGTTGAACCCAAAGTTCGACAATCGCGGTTATGTGCAGGAAAATGATGGTCGCTGCTTGAATCAATTGGCAGTGAACTCTTTGGATGCCAGAACCAAGTCCAACTTGGATATCAAACTTGAGTCCATGGGCCTGACGAATGAAGATACAGGATTCGCCGAGTCCGCTCGTTGCCTCGTCCGGCTGAATGTCGCTTATAAACCTGGCTATGCGTTTGCAATTCGCAGAGTAAAATCCCCTCTGAAAAGCGATATCCTTAATGATTCCCAGGCTTCTTTTAAAGGCTCCTACGGCATCGTTGGCAAGCCAATGGTTGCCGTGAGCAAGACCCTTGATAGCAACTACAATGATAAAGCCGTTTTTTTGGATCACACCGTCGCTGACCAAAATATTGTCTGGTCCAGTTGCTCCGGTCGATCCGTTTTG
>JBGSRE010000465.1:0-8988 GCA_041737755.1 Oligoflexus sp. | reverse complement strand
AACTCCCTAATGGTTCTTCCTGCTGTGCATTAATGTTTCAACCAAGAGCTTTCATCGGAACCGCGAGTCCATCTGAAAAGTACTTCGCGGATTGCGAAGCATTCAATCTGGTGGTTTAAAGCCGAAGCAAGACGCATGGAACTTTTCGAAAGTGAAGTTGGCCGTGTTTCGTAGAGCCATCTGCTACCATTTGGTGCGCAATTTTTTGATTCAATCCTTCGATGGAAAGACATCCTCCAGATCATGCGCCGTGGACATGATACTTTCACGTTTTACATTTGAGCGGCTCCACAGAAGCCCGAAACAAACTCCAAAAACTTCAGGGAGAAGAGCAAAAGCCAGCGACATAGTATGGTCGCGAAAAGTCGAATGCTCCGAAGGGAACTTGGGCGGTGTATCCTTGCGTCTTATCGGTCCTGTTGTTCGGCTGCGGGACCCATCCTCAGATAACATAGGTAGTCCGACAGAGTTGCAGCAGCTATTCAGAATGGTTACAGATCATTTTAATGTCATATCCCTGAATTGCTACGAATATTGCTTTTCAATCTCTTCACTTCAAGGAGTTTCTGGGCAATTCCTTTGCTGCGAATGGCATCTAGCAAAAAGCTAGCGACTATCTCCACTCTGGATCGAGAATTGAACGCATAAATCTTTGTCGAGCAATGATTCGTTTAAGTGCATCTCTATAGTGCTATTGTTTCGTATCATGCCTCGGAGAATCGTTGATCCGCATTAGATTATTCTTGACGATTAGACGTTTATTTCTGAGTCATGCACTCGTTTTTTAGTATTTATTGAGTGTTTCATTGCCAGCGTCGCGTCTTTGGATCGGTCAACTCCAGAGTTCTCAAGCTACAGAATGAGAGGCCTATGAAAGGCTGGCTCTTACCAGGAAATATCTGCCGATGAACGCTGCGTTCCGGAACTAGTATAATCGAAGAAATCAGCAGTTGAGTCGCACCTTTCCTTTGAAGAGATGCCATAATGATCAAAACCTTGGCGTTTATCTTGGCATTATTCTCGAGCTTTATACCGCGAGAGGCCCTTGCTTTCCAAGCCGAAGAAGGGGTACTGGAACTTTCCCAATGGGATCCTCAGCGAGATGGACCAGTTTCATTGAGTGGGCAGTGGCATTTTTATTGGCAAACATTTCTCTCTGAAAACCCTGATTCTTTGGAACTGGAGCCTAAGGCTTTGATGAAGGTTCCCGGGGTTTGGAACCGAGAAAATGGGGTCGGCAAGCCCTACCCAGCGCATGGCTACGCAAGTTACCGCTTAGTGATAAAAACGGGGCGACCCAACACTCTTTGGGCTATCGATTCAGGATCCATGTATAGCTCTGGCCGTATCTTTGTTAACGGGCAGCTCCTATTCGAAAGCGGCAAAGTGGGAAAGACCAAATCTTCGAGCGATTTTCACCTGAAGAGCTCCTTCGTTAGTTTCATGAGCGAAAGCCAAGATATCGACCTAAGGATTGAGGTAGCAAACTTTGATCATAGCAAAGGCGGTCTTGGGCGCTTTCGATTCGCTACTTTGGCTTCCCTCCAAGCAGAACGTGAAGTCAGAACGGGCCTAAATCTCTTTGTGATAGGCGCTATTTTTCTCATGATACTCTATCATGTTGCACTCTATGCTTTGAGGCCACTGCTCAAAGCGCCGCTATTTTTCGCTTGTTCCGCTTTAACTAACACCCTGTTTCATTTGATCAGTGGCGGCTGGGTAAGTCAGATCTTTCCGGGAATGAAAGGTGAACTCTACTGGGACCTATTTTATACCTACTGGTACATAGGCATACCCACCTTTTCGCTTTTCGTGCATAGCCTCTACCCTCGGCATTTCAATCGAACCTTTCTTAAGTTCTGTATCGGTATCCCTGCCTTATGCATTGTTTGGGTATGGTTTACTCCTTTTGTGCTTACCGAGAAATCCGCACTGGTTATTCAATTATTCGGATTCATCCAGTTTTTTTATCTCGTGTGGGTGGCATTCAAGGCTCGCCGCGACCCAGGCAGCCATTCTTTGGTGTTTATAACTGGCGCTACGATCTATTTTACGACTATCGTACACGATATCTTGTCAGCAGAAGGGCTCATCGATTCAGCCATGAATTCATACTTTGGGCTTTGTGCATTTGTCTTTTTTCAGTCCTACATGATTGCAGCACGTTTTTCGCAAGCCTTCAGTGATCTCGTGGTTAAAGAAGCCGAGATCACCGAACTCAATGCAGGTCTTGAAAGAAAAGTTGAAGAAAAAACTCGCGATATCCGTAGCATTTTGATCGCCATTAAACAGGGGATTTTTACCTTAGGAAGAAAGCCAAACGAACAGACACTGACTGTGAATTCTGAGTATTCTCGGCATCTTGAGACACTGCTAAAGACCAAAGACATTGTCGGTCGTCCACCTTTGGAACTCATCTTCGAACATAGTGACCAGAACAGTGAACAGACTATGATGGTAAGTAGTGTAATCGAAGCCGCTCTTCACGAAGACCTTTTCGCCTTTGAGATTAACTCCCAAAATCTACCCACTGAAATTCGGCGAAGTCTTCCTAACGGCTCGAGAGAAACATGGGAAGTTGATTGGACCCCTGTACTCGACAAAGACTGCAAGATAGAAAAATTTCTTATCGCGTTGAGAGATGTCAGCCATGTCCGCAAGCTCGAAGAAGAAGCCCTAAGGCAACAAAAAGAGTTGGAATACATCAGTGAAATCGTGAATATTTCGGCAGAAAGCTTCCAAAAATTCATCAAAATGTCCCGTCAGTTTCTGGATGAGAATGAGCGACTTATTATGTTGAATCAGAAAAAGAATCTGGAAATTATCAAGATACTCTTTATCAATATGCACACTATCAAAGGTAACGCGCGCAGCTATCACTTTCGCAAAATGAGTGGTGTTTTGCACGAGATTGAACAGTTTTATGCTGAACTTTTAAACAACAAAGAAGCCGAATGGGACCAACTTAGACTTCGCCATGATGTGAATAAGGCGCGTGCACTCATAGACCGCTACGAAGCCATCAATCGCGATAAGTTGGGCCGTCTTGGGCTTGAGACGCAAGTCCTGATCGAAAGATCAGTGGTTGCTGACAAGATCAATTCGCTTAGCTTAGTCGATCTTGAGGCGATCAATGATAAGGATCGCCGAATCATCGAAGATACCCAAGCAACGTTTAAAAGTCTATTCTATAGCAAAGCGATCGATGTATTTGAAGAAATGATGAAGGAAACTGAGCGACTTGCTAGAGATCTAAAGAAGAGTCCCCCTTCGGTTGTCATTGAAGACAACGATATATCTTTGACGGTAGAAGCCCAGGAGCTATTTCGGACCGTATTTACCCACATCATCCGCAACTCCCTGGACCATGGTATCGAGACCCCAGAAGAAAGACTCAAGGCCGGCAAAGCTCCTTCTGGAAAGATCGAAATCTCTTTGAGAGAGGTGAACCAAGAACTTTCCATCACCTACCACGATGATGGTCGTGGCCTCAATCTATCACGGCTGGCAAAACTAGGTATCGAGCAGGGATACCTAAAAGAAGGCGAGTCCAAAGATCCCACCGAGGTAGCCAATCTCATTTTTTATGCTGGCTTGTCGACCAGTAATGGAGTCAGCGAGATTTCTGGTCGAGGTGTTGGTATGGATGCGGTTCGGCGATTTTTGCAAGAAGCCGATGGTCAGATCATCGTATGGCTTGATCGCCCCGGCGATGCTCAGCTAGATCACCGATCATTTAGTTTTCAGATCCGGGTTCCCCAAAGATTTTATGCAAGCAGCAATCAGGCTAGGGCTTCTTAACAAATTTGAACCGATCACACAGGGTAAACTCTGAGCTAAAAAGCTCTATCTTAGGTCGCCAGGAACATCACAAACTAAAAAGGATCAAACCAAAGATTGTGGTTTTTTGCGTTTACCCACTCTGAGCAAGAGAATTGATATACGCCTCATCCAAACGCCAGCTTTTACCTACTGGCCGCTTAAGAAGGCGCACAGCCTTTTCCAACTCTGGAGAGAACTTGATAACCCAGCGGTAGATGATGGTATCGTCAACTTCAAGCCGACGTTCCGCGGACATTTCCTACAGGCGCATCCGCTATTTGTGCTTTATGAGCCCATGACGATCAAGGATAACATGCACCTTGCTCCGCACTGGAAAGCTTAGAGCAACTTGACGAAAAATCGGCAACATGAGGGACATGACTTTGATTTTTAATTGGTTGGAAGGACGAAGAACGCTATGGGTAGTGCACCGAGATCCATCGCTACGCTCTGGATTGTTTCTGGCGCAGAAGCGCCAGAAGCAAACTAACGACGAGCCTGGCGAGCTGAAGCCGGCGGCGGCAAACGCAGGGTAGCCAGCGCATTCGCTTCATCCATAAAAACTTCGCTATGGACGATGCGTCCCTGGCTAAAGATCAAGGCCTTGTGATTGCTGCCTGGATGTCCCCAGTATTCCCAGTGGCCATCCCCCACCGGAGTAGCCTGAAAGCCAGCGACAAAGACTTCTGCATTCTTTGGTAAGTTACCCTGAATGCGCAAACGTCGTTGTTTCCAGCCCAGCAATGGCGGTGCTTCTTTCAAGGATTGGGTACTGACCATACAGCGATTTTTCTGACGAACCGTGGCACAGGGCTGGGAATTGCCAACCAACAGTTTCCAACGCTTCATTCCATCATACTGAGAATTCATTTCCAAAGAAAATTTATGGCCGTTGATATCGGACAGCACGATGCCTGGCTTAATTTTCCAAAAGGCTTTCACATCTTCTGCTTCGTCAATGTACCACTTGCCATCTTCTTTAAAGGCCCAATAGGATTTCTTCATATGCACACGCAAAAGTGAAGACATCGCCCGCACAGTTTCTTCAAATGTTTTAGCATAACCGGCAACGAAGGCCGTTTTTTCTGCCTGGCCAAAAGGATTTTGCCAGGTGATTTGACTGCGGATATAACCCACCTGATCCTGCTTGGGAATATAACTGAGATTGAGCTTCCAGGCCGCATTCTTATCGACTTTGATTCCCAGATTTTCCAAATCATTGGCCAGCATGGGCAGAAGTCGATCCTCCAAAACCTCGGCCTGATGTTTTTCTAAAAGATTGGTCGGCACCCCACGGAATGGCAAAACATAGAGGGCGATAGAAGCCAATCCATCATCAAAATAAAGACCCATCGAGCTATCATTGGAATCGCTCGGAATAGGCGCATTTTCAGCAATAATTGAAGTTTTCCGCAGGGCTGGTGCCGGGGCTGAGGGCCGAGCGACATCCTCGTCTGGTGTATCGGGATCGGTCTGATCCACAACTGACGCTGGTGCTGCTTTCGATTTTTTAGCTGCCGCAACTGCTTTATTGGCTTTGGGCGAAAGCATTTCAATTGTAGTCTTAACTTCAAAGTCGTGATCGGAGGCTCGGGTCATCGGTACCCTTAGCAGTTTCGACCCACGCGACAAAGAATTGCCTGTTTTCACAAGATTCACATCCAACTGCTCGCCTGGTTGCAGCCTGAGGTAACGGCGCCATTCTCCAAAACTATCGGTGACACCCATAGGTTTGCTATTGATCGAAACCTTGGCCGCTGTGACGGGATGCCCCGATTCTTCGATCGCTCGCAGTTCGACCAGAACAAAGGGTGCCTGCATATGCGGCCGACGGAGATACCCGAGGAGGGCAAATCCAGCTAAAAAGGTTAACATAAAGAGGAGCCCCAAAATCAGGGGTCTCTTGCGTCGAACTTTGCGCCCACCAAAACTCTGTGGGCGATAGACTCCCGGCTGCGGAAACAGCTCATGAGCCGGTATGCGCCGATTTTTAGAAGGTTGAGGTTTAGACGGTGCCTTGGACTTCACGCAAATGCTCCGACTTCCATCAAAGTGAGATGCACTCTGAAAGACAGAATGTGATTGGCTGATGAACCACTCTATTCCCAGTCTAGAGCGGCCGAGTTCCGAAAAAAATGGGCAGGAATTTCCCGAGCAGCACTGGGCAAGAGTTTGCCAGGGATAAGAGGAGCCTCGCTTCCATTGGTCAGGGCAGCTATAATGAGCTTAAATGGCAAAAGGTTGGGGAACATGCGACGAGATTATTGGGCCAACTCCAGGCTTATAGGCCTGATATTTGGGCTTTGCTGGGCACAAAATTCCCTCTCATCAAGCATTCAAGGGCCTGATGGCAAGCGCGCTCCGATTGCGGCGCCCAAACCGCAGCAGCCGAGTTTGGAAGAGCAGCTGCGAAAACGAAAAAAACAGCAAGCCGAACCTCCTTCTTCAGTCCAGCGTCCCATTCCGAATGAACCCGCAATGAGTACTGAAGAGCTCTTAGGTCCTATGGGCAAAGAGGCGATGGATGCTGGAGATGGGCAGGGTATTTTTCCCGAAGCCGACCCCTGGTTTCGACTAAGCCTTGGCCTAGCACCAGCCTCCGCTTCCCCTGCAGCGGGACCGATCAAAACCTGGCGTTTCGAGCCGGGAATCGTTTTGGAAAATGCCTATCGCCTTTCTGATCCCAAAAAAGCCTCAAGCTTTTGGCTTGGTATGCGGCTGGCTTCGTGGAATGGGACCGGTGCCTCGGAGACAAGTTTTTCCCGATTTTCGGTCGTGTATATCGGTCCACTCTTCGCCTTCGAATGGACTTCCATTGCCGACGCCAACACACCGCGTTCGCGATTTCGACAAAACCTTTCGTTTGGAATAGCCGGGGTGAGCCGCCAGGCCGATCGTGATTTTCCAGGCCAGAATAAGTCCACCATGACCCAAGCTTTCGGCCTTGATGGGAGCGGACTTTGGCTGGCCTATGGGCTGCGCTATCAGTGGATCGAAGGCTATGAATTAAGCAGCCAGGTGGGTCTGCAGAATGGTGCGGCTTACAACTTGTCTTATCTGAGTTTAGGAGTCAACCTATGGACCGATTGAAATATCTCTGTCTTATGGGCATCTTCTTGACCCATTGTCGAACGACAAAGCCACCCGCCGCGCCTTCGGTTCAAAGCTCTCAAGGGACTTTGCCTGCAGAAGAGGAACCAGAAATGGTGCAATCTGAGGTTTCCCTCGCCGAACCTACAGCCCAAGATTTCGCCCAACTTCGAGCCTGGCTTTCTGCCCAAGAAACGGGCTTTGATCTGGAGCGTTTGGAAGATTGCCAGGCGCAGCTTTTGGTGCAAGCAGATCGCGTGCAGGCCAAGTCCGATATTCAAAAAGCTGCCGATGAATTGCGGGATGATGTTCGGGAAGCTCTGCCGCTTTATCATTGGTGCTACTTTCATATGCTAACGCGACTTGAATATCAATTGGAGCAGCAGAATCTAGGCCGCACCTATCAGGATCGTCTGCAGCAGTTTTTACGCGAAAGCAAAGCCCTCTTCGTGCTGGCCGAAGTCCTGGATCGCAGTCGACAGACTCGGCTTTATCGCAGCAATCTGCAGAAGAAATATATTTATCTGTCGCAAGCTTGGTTCGGCCGCAATCTTTCGCCCCTGGAACCCACGGATAAAACCGACTCTCGCAAGTCGGCCGCTCCCTATTCGGAAAAATAGCCTTTCGCTGTTCCGCCTTGCCACCACGCATCACAGTATAGGGCAGAAAATGCCGGGTGAACCAAGGGTATAATCCAGGTGATAGGCAGCGTTCCCTCATCCCCTGGAGGCGTCTTGCCCATGGGTCTTCTGTTCTGGCTCCTCTTTGGAGCCATACTCTCATCCACTTCCCTCTTGGCTGCTGACGCTCCGAAGTCAGCCGCTCGCAACTCTGCGCCCGGTAAAAACCCCCCTTACGCTGTCGATGATGAAAGCGTCAACTTTCAAAAAGCTCAAAATCAGGAAGCCGAGCGCCTCAAAGAAGCCAATCCAAAACAGATTCGTCTGTTTCATGAAGTGCTGAACGAGCTCCTCAATGAATTTGCCTATGACGTTAAAAGTGGACAGATCAGCGGTTTAAAAAATTTGTCTATTCGCAAGGTTTCAGTCAGCGAGTCCATGCCGCGTTCCTACGAGAATTACGTGGAACTTTTGGTGGCGGAAAGAATTCGTGAGAATTCGAAGCTTCGCATGATCAGCTGCTTGCCCTGTAAAACCAAGAACACCCGCATCGTCGATGACAAACTCCTGATCAGTTCGCCAACGACCAATACCGATGATATGAATCGCGCCGCCAATCAATTGGGCATTGAAAATTTTATGGATGTGGTTCTGGTCTATCACACCACCCACATGGTACTGGCCATGCAGATTTTTGAGAGTTCCAGCAAAGAGATGGTCTGGACTCGAACTTACAACAGTGAAACGCTGAAGACCCGCTTTCAAAAACTAGCCATTGATTACAGTCAAATCGAAAAGGCTCGTTCCAGTGATGAGTACAAACCTGATTTCCGCTACTTGATTGGCTTCGGAGGCGGCTCCGTGCCCAATGTAGAAACATCAGCAAGGGAAAAAAGCGTGCTGACGCTGCAGGTTCGTGGAACTGAGAAATTTGATAACCGAAAAAACGAGTTCGGCCTGCTTTTTACCTTAAATATGGCAGCTAGTTCTATTCTGAGTGCCTATCCCTCAGAAGGCCCTGAACCGGACGCGACCACGACCGACACGACCAGCACGGAACGCAAGGCCGTGCCTTTCACCAATTCTCTGGGACTCTTTGCCCTCTATGCGCATAATTTTTTGGGTACGCTTGAATCCTATGATGAAGTTCGCTACGGGGTGAATGGCGGCCTCGGCCTGCATCTGGCGTCGGGATATATGGCTCCGACCTTTCGCCTTGGATGGGACACTTATCTGGGCCGAAGGTTTTCTGTGAATGCTGGCCTCATCATGGTCGGCCCAGCCAACATACTTTTGGATGGGAAGTTTGTGAAAGTTCCGGGAGGATTAGGCGCTGATGTCGCTATTTCCTACAATATGTAAAGGCCTCAGGTTAAAGCTCTTCAGCAGTTTAGGTCTGTTCCTCCTGCTATCCTGTAGGCAAAGCAGTGATGAGTATCAGAACCTTGCGGAAGGA
>JBGSRE010000444.1:0-3752 GCA_041737755.1 Oligoflexus sp. | reverse complement strand
CTTGAGATCATGCGAGGCGACATAGGCGAAGGAAGCAAGCTCGTCGTTGCTGCGGGCTAATTGCAGGTTGAGCTGGGAAAGCTCGGCAGCCCGTTGAATGACCAAAGACATAAATCTGTGGCGGAACTCGGAGGCAATATTGCGTTCATCTGATTGCCAAGGGGCGCTTTTGCCACGCACCGTTTCGTTCCATTTCTCGAAGGAGCGCCGCGGTTTTAACTCGGAGCTGTCGTTGCTATCAAGAACGGGTTTGGAAGGATCGCCGCCCCATGGGATCACCTGGCTCAGCTCTTGTCGAAACCATAGCACGACATATTTCTCATGCTTTGAAAGGGAGATAGCGAGGAGGCCACTGATTTTCGGTAGCCAATCTTCCGCCTCCGGAAAAAGGCCTGCCAGCGCGTCGGTCGCGATTATCATCTGCTGGTCCCCCTGCATGACGAAATCGGCGATGGCCCTTAGAGCTTGGACAGGCGGCGTTACGCCGACAATGAGGGGGCATTCCTCATGGATACAAAGCGCGGCGCCGTCGGCATTCACCATAGCTAAGAAGTCCGACTGCCGCTCACGGATCGCAGCAATCAAAGCGGCTGAATCGACAATACTGAGGATCTTGAGGATCTCAGCAAGGTGCTTCCGCAGTTTGAGTTCAGTTTCTGCTTGCTCTTTGGCTTCAAGGATTGGAATTTGCAGCGACACAATACGCCCAAGAAATTCGCAAGCGGCTCTTTTTTCATAGTTCAAGACGTGCGGCGAGGCATGATGACAGGAAATGAGCCCCCATAGCTCTCCATTTTTAACAAGTGAAACGGACATGGAGGCTTTCACCTTCATGTTGCGTAAGTATTCGAGATGCACCGGAGCGACTGCCCTTAGCTTCGTTTGGCTGAGATCGAGCGGCTGACCGCTGCTTGGATTGAGACGGGGAACTATGTTCGCCTGGATTGCGTCCACGTCAGGGATCAGCCGCAGGCGATTCAAGGTATAGAGCTGGCGGGCCTGCTTGGGTATGTCACTGGCGGGGAATTGCAGACCGAGAAAGGCATTTTGCTCCGATCGTTTTTCCTCGGCAATGACTTTCAAGTGCCCACCCTCAACAACCCGATGAATAAACACGCGGTCAAAACCGGTGATCGATTGCAGCTCTCGAACAGCAGCATGGCAGAGGGCTTCGCTGGTCGGGATATTTTGCAAGCGATTGATTGACGCTGTGAATTGCTCGTAGAAGTCGACAAAGGAAAGCAGGGTTTCATCTTTGATGGTCGGTTCCAGCTCGAGGATAGCTCCTTGGGCTGAATCGTTCTGATGAACTTGGACGATGAAGTACCCTGTTCCCTGAGACGTGGTCACGGCGAGCTTGAGCGCCTTTGGCTCCGAAGTTTCGATCGCCGCCTGTAAATGCTGTTCAAGTCGCTCTTGATCATGCAGGTCCAACCAAGCTGTAAAAACTTGCCCGAGCAGATACTCGGGGCTTAAACCAAGGAAGCTCTGGGTATTGTCGCTGATTTGCGTGATCACCCACCCCGGCAATCGACAGATGATAAGACAGCCATGAGGCTGGACGCTGCCAATGATGTGGATCGGCTCCTTATCGCAGCTGGTGAGATCGATGGCCTGAGAGGCAAGGGGATTAGGCTTAGGAGACATGATCAACAACTTTCTTGCACTTAAATGAGCGTGGAACTCAGCCTACTCTCGGCTCCTTACTGGCATGAGCTAACCAAAGCACCGTCTTGAAGTCGGTTTTACAACTCCAGGCTAGCTTCTCACGCAGATGACACCTTTGTTCGCAACGAAATTGTTCAAGAGGATCCCAGTGTCACCACTGCATTGATTTCAATATTCTTTATAGCCGTAGCGAGCAGCTTGGCTTCGTTATAGCGGGTAAGCGAAAGCTTAGCAATGAACGCTTCACTTATTATTTCTTGGGTTTTATCTTTGTTGGCGGGTGTATTTTCCCGTACATATTTGACGATAGGGATTGGTGCCGATGGAGGGGCCACCTCATGGATATTCAGGCTACTCTGTCGAGCGTAACACACTGAAAGAGATGGAATGGCAGACGAATTTCGAAGCGGATGCTGACCCGATGGTCAGGACTAGCTGCCGCTTCTTGAACGATTCTCACCTCACCACCTAGCTGCCGGATCATGCTCCGGACGGCCTCGAGACCTATGCCTCGGCCGGCAAGCAGATCGATTTGGTCCTTGGTTGAAAAGCCTGGCAGAAAGAGAATGTCCAGACTTGCTCGCTGCTCCTCATCCCAAGGCAAGCCGCGTGCTCGCGCCTTCTCTTCGATATCTTGCAGGGAGATTCCGCGCCCATTGTCGGCGTAGTCAATCATAAGAAAATCTGCCTCGCGTCTTTGCGTGATCTTGATTTGGAAGCGCTGCTCGGCTAAGGACTCTGGCCCCATCGGCTGACTGGGAAAGCCGTGAGCCAGCGAGTTGCTAATGAGGTGGACCAGGATTTTTTCGAAGACTTCAGCGCCATCGGGTTGAAAGCCGTAATCATTGTTGAGAAATAAAAACTTCGGCATGGGCTTCTGCCAGCGCTCACAAAGGCGCTTGATGGAGTCGAATTGCTGTAAGACGATCATCTCTGGGGTGCGATAGAATTGGGTCCAGATCTGCTGTAAATCCTCGGCAAGATCCGCGGCGATGTTAGGCACGTGGCCCAGGGCTAGAAGCATCCGCATCAAACTTGCTTTCGACACCCGAGTCAGTGCCGGGTCAACGAATCGGCCCAATCGCTGGTTGTTGATATGCTGATAGCTGTCCCATACGGCCTCCACTTTCTGATGTGTCCTGAGGGCTTCTTCCTGTGAAATGACTATCGATTGGGACCAAAACCGTTCTGCCTCATGAAGCGCTGAGCTGAGCTCATCAAGATGCAGGGTCCGCGACATGCCTTTGATCGTATGGTATTGGATAAGGATATAGTTCTTCAAGGGCTCCATGTTCGTTGCCTGGGCTATGCGTGCCGCGCTTTCTTGCAGGATCCCTTGGGTGATTTTCAAGACCTGGCTCAGACGTTCTGGTTCGACCTCGATCAATTGCGAGATCATCTGCAACTCTTGTGACTTCAATTGGACTTCATGCTGGAGGGACTTGCGATCCGTCACATCCCGAATGGCTCCCAGGAGTCGATTCGTCTTCTGCTCGCGGATCAGTTGGTACCACTCTATCTCGAGATGACGTTGCGATCCATCACGGCCGGTGATTGTCATAGCCTGAGGAAGGCTATGGGCATTCATTTCAAAGGCGATCAGATCCTGGCCCAATATGCTATGAAAAGCTGATTCAACTTGAGCTCGGCGATCACTGCTGAACGAATCGCTTTGGCCGAGTAGATCAAAGATCAGAACCCCTTCGAGCTCGCTTCTGTCAAAGATGGTCTTCAGGTATTGGGAATAATCTCGACTGACTCGCAATTGCTCATCCAATAGAAAGATACCCTGTTTAATATTACGCAGGATATCCTGCACTTCTTGGGTTCGCTCTTCGACTTTGATTTCAAGCTCAGCGTTGTTAGTCTTGAGTGTTTGATTCAGATCAGCAATTTTGCGGGCATCCATCTGCCTAATGTAGTTAAATCTGCCGGCCAGAGCGATTGAAAACATCGTGACTTCGATGCTAGCTCCGAAAAACTGCCCCCAGTAAGCAAAGTCAGTCAAATCCAAAAAGCCAAACATCACGAAAGAGATTTCTATGGCTCCCAGCAAGTAGCTGAACCACGAAAGCAGGTAGTAT
>JBGSRE010000432.1:0-5766 GCA_041737755.1 Oligoflexus sp. | reverse complement strand
AAAGATGAAGCACCACAGCATTTTTTATAGCTCCTCGAACTGGCGATCAAAGTTGCTTGCGTTGGGACTGTTGGGAGCATTGGCCGTTCCTGGTCTGGCCCAGGACAATGCCAAGAGCCTAAGTTTGGCAGCAGCTGTATCGCGAGCGGTGGCCCGCAATCCCAACGTTGACCAGGCTCAAGCCGAGATGGATGCGGCAACGGAACGAAAGCGTGGGGCTTGGTCCAACATCGGTCCACGGGTTTCAGCCCAGTACCAGGAAGCTTATTTTCCAGGTCAACAGCAGGCGAATCTCGGGCCCAATGGACCAACCATCCTGCTCCGAGATGATGTGACCAAAACCGGCAGTTTAACCGTATCGCAGACTATCACGGGACTTTATGCAGCCGTTCAGTACGGACGATTCAGTGGACTGCAGGCGGACCTCAGCTATGAAAGTCTTCGCCAGGCGAAGAGAGATACCGGATTTCAAGCCGCCGAAGCTTTTTTAAATGCTTACCAGGCCCAAGAGCAGGACGATATAACCGCCGGTTCCTTGGATGCGGTCAAGCGCCAGTACGAGGATGCTCTCGCTATTCAGCGAGTCGGCCGCCTCAGTCAGGGCGATGTCCTGAAATTTCAACTGGCTCTGTCCCAGGCGGAATCTCGTGCGGCTCAGGCTCGTGCCACAAGGCAATTGGCTTTTGCGACCCTTCGTCAGATCATTCAGGCGGAACCGGGAGAAGAATTGGCGCTCGAAAAGAATCTTCCCCGCCTTGAAGAAGAGAGTACTGATATTGAAAAAGGTATTGAGCAGGCCTTGACCCTCAGGCCCGAAGCCAAACGCGCTGATATCGCTGCCGATCTCGCCGATTATAATAAAGATTTAGCCTATGCTCAGTTTATCCCAACGGTAAATGTATTTAAAAAGTGGGATAAAAATTTCGGTGAAGTGGGCGGCTTGGGTGGCGAAAAAGATAGTTCCTACTACGGCATCAGTCTGCAGTGGGATATCTGGAGCAATGGATCCAGCGTCTTTGCCGTGCGCGAAGCGATTGATAGCAAGAAAAAAGCTGAAGCCATTAAAAGTAGTGCAACCGACGGCATCAAACTCGATGTGATTCAAGCCTGGCAGAACTTCCAAGCCGCCAAGCAATCTTTGAAGTTTGCCCAAACCGGAGTGGCCCAGGCTGAAGAAGCCTACCGTATCGATCAAACTCGGTTTAAAAACGGCCAGATTTCTGCCACCGACTTGATTCTGTCTGAAAGTGCCAAGTCCACAGCCCAGGGCAACCGGGTCGCTGCGGAAACCCAATACCTGCTTTGGCATTTCCGCCTGCAGCGTTCCATCGGTAAAGAACTTCCACAAGCACAGGCTGCATCTTAAGTGCAGTTAAGGAGACGGTATATGCTGAAAACTAAGAATTTAATCCTTTGGGCCTCGGGTCTTTTGCTGCTGGCTTGTACCAAGAGCAAAGTGGATTTGCCAGCCGCGCAACCCGTCACTCAGCCCGCTGCGCCGTCGTCAGCGGCTCCTGCTGAGCAAGCGGCAACTCCTTCGACTCCGGCCCTAGGAGTTCAGCCAGCCGGAGCTCTTGCCGAGCCCACTCCAGCAGCAGTTGCTCAAACCGAGGCATCGGCTGCAGCCGCGGCTCAAACAGCCAAAGCAGATGAAATTGCCAACACGCGCATCTCCGGTGAAGTGGCTTCCCAGACCAAATCGCAACTCTCGTTTCGAGTGGGAGGATTTATTCAGGAACTGAAAGTTAAGACCGGCGCCAGCTGTAAAAAAGGAGAAGTTCTTGCCGTCCTTGATTCTCGCGACTATCGATTGTCGCTGGATATGGCTCGTTCGCAGAAGGAAATGGCCAAGGTCGCTTTGGGCAACGCCCAAAGTGAGTTTCAGCGGGAAGTGGAATTGAAGAAAGAAAACGTTTCCACCGAATCGATGTTTGACAAAATTAAAGCTGGCTTTGATAGAGCCAAGCTTGACTTGCAAATGGCAGAGTTGAAGCAAACACAAGCAGAGCAAGCTTTGCAAGATAACCGTTTGGTGGCGCCCTATGACTGTGTTGTGACCAAACAGCTGCGCAACATCGGCGAAAGCGTGAAGCCAGGCGATGCCGTCTATGAACTTTATGACACGAGCGATGTCGAACTGAATTTTGCAGTTCCCGAGCGACTGGCAGGTAAAATCAAAGTCGGTGATAAACTCAAAGTTTCCATTCCGGCGACCGGCTTCAGTGGTCAGTTGGAAGTGATCCGACTGGTTCCGGTCGTGGAACAGGCGAGCCGAACATTTCGGGTCATCGCTAAAGCTCCCGAGCAAGATCAGCGAGTGGTCCCAGGATTGTATGCCGAAGCTCAGCTTCTTTAATCGAATCAACACGAGGAACGGGTGCGATCATGATACTTTCTGACGTTTCCATTAAGCGTCCCGTCTTTGCTACCATGCTCAATGTCGTGCTGGTGGTATTTGGTCTCTTCTCGCTACCCAGGCTGGCGATTGACCAATATCCGGACGTGGACTTTCCGGTGATTTCTGCCACGGTGGTTTATCGAGGAGCAGATCCAGAGACGATCGAACAGCGAATCCTGGATCCCCTTGAAAAAGCCGTCAATGGTATTGCCGGATTGGATACGCTCCAATCCACAGCTTATCCTAACATCGCCCAGCTGGTGTTGAAGTTTAAGCTGGATAAAAAAGGCGATGTTGCGGCTCAGGAAGTTCGTGACAAAATTTTTGCCGTGCTTTCCCAGTTGCCGGAAGATGCCGAGACTCCGATCATTCAAAAATTTGATGTTGGGGGCGCGCCTATCCTCAATATCGCGGTTTCTTCGGATACCTTGAGTTATGGCGATCTATCGCGTTACGCTAAGGATACGATCAAACCCGCTTTGGAAAGGATCAACGGGGTCGCTCGCATCGATGCTGCCGGGATCCGCGAACGGGAAATTCATATCCTGGTGGATCGGAAAAAACTTTCCAGTTTTGGACTGAATCCTCAGGATATTATGACGGCTGTGCAGAGCCAAAACGTGGATATTCCATCGGGTAAATTGAAAACCGATGAGCAGACCTGGAATATCCGGGTCAAAGGCAAAGCCCACGAAGCCGCCGAAATCGCTAATCTACCGATCCAATTGAACGGCCGTAGTTTGCGTGTCGGTGATCTCGCCACCGTGGTCGACACCATTGCCGATGAAGAAACCGCGGCATACAATGGCAAAACCCCGACTATTCTGCTCTCCGCCTCCAAACAGTCGGGTGGTAACACATCCCAAATCGCCGATGATCTCCGCAAGAACTTGGACAAGCTCCAGACCCAATTGCCCGCTGGCGTGAAGCTGGATGTGGTCAGTGATAACTCGATTTTTATCAAAGGCTCCATCGATGCTGTGAAGCTCGATCTTGTGCTCGGTGCAATCCTAGCCACGCTGATCGTCTTTGTCTTTCTCCGTGATTTCTGGATTACGGTGATCAGTGCCGTGGCGCTGCCCACTTCGGTGATTGCCACCTTCGCCTTCCTCCAGTCGATGGGTTTTACCCTGAACATGATGACGACTTTGGGTCTGTCATTGGCGATCGGTATTCTCATTGATGATGCCATCATCGTTATCGAAAACATTCACCGACATTTGGCGATGGGCAAGACCGGCGAACAGGCTGCCAAAGACGCGACGTCGGAAATCGGTCTGGCCGTGTTTGCAACGACCCTTACCATCTGCGCGGTCTTTGTTCCTGTGGCGTTTATGGAAGGCATTATCGGCCGGTTCTTCTTTCAATTTGGCTTGACCGTGGCATTCGCCGTTTTGGTCTCGCTGTTCTGTGCCTTTACCATCGCTCCTATGCTGTCGGCTCGTTTGCTGAAGCCAGGCGTGCATCGTCCTCAGTCGAAAGTTGGCGGCGATCTCTATGATCGGGTGGAAACCGTCTTGACTTGGATCGATACGAAATACACCCGGATCCTGGAATGGTGTTTGGGCAATCGAGCTTGGACCCTGCTGGGTGGGTTTTTGGTTTTCGTGCTGTCGATCGTGTTGCTTCGCTTCGTACCGGTTTCTTTCTTCCCGAAAGAAGATAAGAGTCAGTTTAATATCAACCTGACTCTGCCCGAAGGAACCAGTTTGGATGCGACCCGACTCAAAGTTTTTGAGGTGGTCGAAAGGGTTCAAAAATATCCGGGGGTTGATAAAGTCATCGCGGCTATCGCTGCAAGCGGAGATAAAAAACCCAATAAAGCCAAGCTGGATGTGATTCTGATCGCTAAAGACCAACGCAGCTTTAGCCAGGCGCAACTGATTCAGAGAGTCCGCGATGATTTGGGCCCTGTGTTTGGCGTCAACGGCAGTGAGTTTTCGGTTGCTGAAGTCGGCGGTGGAGGAGGGGGTCGAACCGAACCTATTCAGTTCGTATTCCGTTCCGATGACTGGGGAAAGCTTGTCAAGTTTAGCGACGAGATGCGGGCGCACATCGCCGCGAATATTCCAGGTGCGGTCGATGTGAATACGACCAAACCCAAGACCGCCGAAGAATACCAGGTGATCATCGATCAGGGTCGCGCCGCCGATCTGGAAGTTTCAGCGGCCCAAATTGGGGGAATTTTACGGGCTCTGTACGAAGGTGACAAAGTGGGCGAAATCGACTCCAATGGCAAATCGGTGGATGTGCGTCTGCGCATCGCCGACCAGGATCGAGTCAGTCCCGCCGACTTGGGTAGTGTGAGTTTGAACAATAGAAAAGGTCAAAGTTTAACTTTGGGTTCGATTGCAGAAATTCAAAAGGCCGATGCTCCTTCTGCCATCGAACGCTTTAACGGCCAAAGACAGATCACGGTTTTTGCCAGTTTCACGGGCAAGGATTTGCGCACAGCCACAGGCAATATTCAGTCTTACATCAAGCAGAATATGCCGCCGGAAATAACGGTGAGTTTGGCCGGGGAGGCCGAAATCATGGCTGATTCGATTTCAGCGATGATCCGGGCTTTGGCCATCGCTTTGGTGCTGGTCTTCATGATTCTCTGTGCTCAGTACGAAAGCTATCTCGCCCCAATGGTGATCATGGCCGCACTGCCTCTCTCGCTGACCGGTGCTTTTGGTTCGCTGCTGATTACCGGTCAGGTGATGTCGGTCTACACTATGATCGGGATTATTCTCCTCATGGGGCTGGTGACCAAAAACGGTATTCTTCTGATCGACTTTGCGATGCAGAGGATTCGTGAAGGATTGACCGTTCAGCAGGCTTTGCTGGAAGCCGGACCTGTTCGACTGCGGCCCATTCTGATGACCACCTTTGCGGCAGGTGGCGGTATGCTACCCATCGCTTTTGGTCATGGTGATGGAGGTGAGGCACGCTCGCCCATGGGTGTGGCGGTGATCGGCGGCTTGCTGATGTCGACATTTTTGACTCTGGTCGTGGTGCCGTGCTTCTTCAGTGTCGTGGAAGAAATGCGGGAGCGTTGGCAAAGCAGGCGGAAGAAATCGGTAGGGAAAGCATCGGCGGTGAGGGTTTCTTAGGCAATGCGTGAGCGTGGGCGACCGGTCCTGAGATCGTCCGTCACTGATTGGTAAAACTGTTCTGAATGTTTTCGGAGGCTGGCGCAGAAAGCGTTGGCCTCTTGGTCCGTTGAGGGGCTTTTTTTGAGCTCGACGCTATGTCTCTTCGCTATGACAGTTTTGCTAGAATAAGTCAAAAATACCCCCAAAAACGGCCAGCTTTCCCTGGTTTCTGGCATTAACAGCTTGACATGATGCGGTCTTTCTCAACACTATGACAAGACTTTTGGC
>JBGSRE010000409.1:0-18003 GCA_041737755.1 Oligoflexus sp. | reverse complement strand
TAGCTGTTGCATTGAATAGTCCATACTTCATCCCTATGCGGCGTGAAATCCTGCTTCATCTTTTTCATCATCGGAAGCCGTATTACTGACAACTTCGAGGACATCCATTTCCCCGCGAAGCATTTTTATCAAGCCATTTTGGCGAAGGGAGCGCATACCTGCACGCATTCCTATGGATTTTAACTCCATAGCTGGCGCCCCTTTCATGATGGCTGCTCGCAGTTCATCATTGATAACCATCACCTCATGAATCGCAATCCGACCTTTCATGCCTGTACCACCGCAATAATCACAGCCTTTGCCTTTAAGTGCTTTCGCTGTGGAGGCAACATCTCTGGGTACGCCAATGGACATCAAATATTCGGGCTTTATTGAGTTATCTACGATCTTGCAATTGACACAAATCCGTCGTGCTAGACGCTGGGCTACAACACATTGCAGGGCGGATATGAGATTGAAGGATTCCAGCCCCATATTCTGGAGGCGCACGATGGTATCTGCTGCACTGTTGGTGTGGAGCGTGGAAAGCACCATGTGGCCGGTAAGTGCGGCTTTGATGGCGATTTCACCCGTCTCTTTATCGCGTACCTCACCAACCATGATAATATCTGGATCCTGCCTTAAGAATGCTTTGAGAGCATCGGCAAAGGTCAGGCCAAATTCCGCCCGAATATGTACCTGGTTAATGCCATCCAAGGTAAATTCAACAGGGTCCTCGGCGGTCATAATATTGTCTGCGACTTGGTTTAGCTCGGCCAAAGCCGAGTAAAGTGTAGTGGTTTTACCAGAGCCTGTTGGTCCGGTTACCAAAACCATCCCATAGGGCTTATGAATCGAGTCCTTGAAGCGTTTTAAATCATCCGCCTCAAAGCCGAGTTTAGTCATATCAACTTGCAGACTGGATTTATCGAGGATACGAAGAACAACTTTTTCTCCGTGCCAGGTGGGGAGAGTGTTAATACGAAAATCGATGGGCTTACCCTCGATTTGCACACTGATCTGACCATCTTGAGGCAGGCGTTTTTCCTCGATTTTGAGGCCAGCCATAACCTTGAATCGGGAGGCCATGCCGGCTTTCATGTGCGCAGGGGGCCGAGCAATTTCCTGTAAAGCGCCATCAATGCGCAAGCGAACACGCATATAGGATTCATAAGGTTCTACATGAATATCCGAGGCGCCCCGTTGCAAACAGGCCATCATAATTCGATTGATCAAGTCGTTAACGGGTCCATCATCCGCATTTGAGTTGTCATCGATGACCAGACGCTGTTCAGCTACCTTACTTTTGACCTGAGTTGTGTTTGTTTTGTTAAATTTGTCCATTTCCAGGCCGCGCTGCGGGTAATACTTTACCAGGGCCTTATTCATTTTTTCTTCAGCCGATAGCACTGTTTTGAGCGAGTAGCCTGTCTTAAGCTGAAGCAGGTTGATGGTATTTAGATCATGAGGATTTTCCACAGCAACGATGATATTGTTGCCCACTCGATCGATTGGGATGGCGCGGGCCTGCCTTGCGACCTGGTCCTGAATAAGCGCGATAATATCGAGGGGAATATCCATAGCATCAAGGTCAGCAATCTGCAGCTTGTGGCAATGTGCCCAGGCCGCAAGCAGCTTATTACTCTCTGTCGCTTTAAGACGAATCAAGGCATGTACCAAAAGAATGTTTTTGGTTCGGGCCAGATTTTCAGCTTCTTGGAGGACCTTGGGATCCACTCTCAACTGATTGACTGCGATGTCTTGGAACTGCCGCAGCATGAAACTCCCGTCGTCTTAAAAAAGAGATACGACGAGATTATCGGCAATTGGGTCAACTAGCTTTAACCAGAGGCCAAGCTCAAAACGGGTCAAGCACCCTTAGGAACGGGTATCAGCATAGACCAGTCGAGGATCAACATGCTTCAAGCGAGCATGCTTCAGCTGCAACCGTGCACATCGAGCTAGGTAGGACAAGCGCTCAAAACTACCTTGTTTTTTTGCATCTTTAAGAGCCTTTACCAAAAGCCGATGCGACCTTGCTGGGTGGAAAATAAGTCCATGACTCAGCACTGGGGCATCATCCATATGAAAAACAAAACCCTGAAAAACATCATTTTTGATGATTCCATCAAAAAGCTCGTCATTCTGCTTTTGAATCTTGATCTTGTCATCAGAACAAAGGTCTTGGAGGATAAGACCGTTACTGTGGATTTTACACACTTTGAAAAGTGAATTCGTAAAACTTCGGATAGGGGTATCGGGATGTTTGTCCCTATAGAGTGCAAAAGGCGTAGGTGGATTGTTCGGATCCAAATTTTGCAATGGCCTCGTAAACAAAAAGTAATCGAGGAAATAACTCATGCGTCGATGATAGCTTTCGTCATCATTAAAGATCATGCCCGTTTTAGCAAAGAACTCTTCCTTGGCTTTGATGATTTCTTCGACTCCGACGATTTCCACAACCCAAGTGATGATGTCTTCTCGCAACTGATCCAGCGGGCTTCGCCACTCGCCACCAACGCTTCCATCGATCGCAAGGTGGGGAAAGACTGAGAATTCTAAGCTTTGACTAGACACCATTCGAGCACCTTTTCACCCAAGATGGGTAGTTGAAATCTGAGGGGAACCCAAACATAAACCTGACCTTCACCACAGGATTGCTCCATCAAAGGAACGAGAGTCGGCTCTTCAATTTCTGTCGCCTGACCACGAATTACAATATCCTCGAGTGGAATATAAACCCCAAATGATAAAAAATGTCTTTGAATGGATCTTTGCGCCTCGAGCACGACCAATTGTGGCTTATTCAGCAGTTTGGCGATAGGTTCATCATGGAGCATAAAAGCGCTGGCTATCAAAGCTTTAGTGGCCTGGTGGGTACTTAAATAGAGCGCCGTTGCCCAGATGGGAGCGAGCCACCAACGAAATCTGCGCTTGCGTCCGAGGAGACTGGGCTCCGACGTAGGCGCGGGTTCTGGGAATGAGGGGGCCGTCTCGACCATCTTTCAAAACCTTTTGCTACTAAGAATTTGGCTTGGGGGCAGAGGGCCGATTCTGTTTCCAAAGTACTTCTGCGCAACCCAATTGCTGGCTGATAAACCGACTCATAACGAACAGCCAATCACTCAATCGATTCAGATACATTTGAGTTTCGCCGCGAATATCCGGCTCGTCAATACGGAGGCGTACGAGTTCACGTTCGGCGCGTCGGCAAACGGTACGGGCGAGATGAGCTGTTGAATTGCACGTATGACCTCCGGGCAACACAAAGTTGGCCAGAGGCTTAAGATCTTCGTTGATGCTGTCGATTTCTTCTTCAAGGCAAGTGACATCTTCTTTGGAAACGACTCTTTGCCGCTCAATATTCAAGCTTTTGGTCGGCGTCGCGAGTTCTCCGCCAAGATCAAAAAGCTCATTTTGAATACGCTCCAGACTGAGATCCAGCCAATGTCCCTCAAAGACCTTTTGCAGGCGAATTTGGTCGCGAAGGAACCCCATCCAGGAGTTGAGCTCATCCACGGTCCCATAGGCCTCGAGTCGGCCAGCAGCTTTAGAAATTTTTTCCCCAGAGGCGAGGGTGGTTCCACCCTGATCGCCTGTCTTAGTATAAATTCTCGTGAGTCTCACGGCATCTTCCCCCTCAATCGCCAGTTCGTTTACTGTACGCTATACGCGACAGCACTACGAATGGGATCGCATAGTCCGAGGGAAATTGTCCAGGGCTTTTGCAGTACTGATCCGTCTGTTTCGGCATAGAAAAAACGGATCTACTGAATTATTCGTCCCCTGTGAGATGAGCAAATTCGCGATTCACTTGATCACGCATTTTATCAGAGGGGTGAAAGGTCACAACGCGGCGTGCGGAAATTTCGATCTTTTCGCCGGTGTGAGGATTACGCCCTGGTCGGGAACGTTTTTCTTTTACGGTCCATTTGCCGAAGCCTGATATTTTGACGTCTTTACCGTCTTCCAGTCGGAGCTTGACCTCTTCGAGAATGATTTCGAGAATTTCCTTAGCTTCCTTCACAGGGAAGCCAACTTTATCTCGAATCATTTCCACCAGAACATCTTTGGTCAAAGTAGCCATGAGGATTCCTCCTAATTAGGCCAATACGGGATTGCTAGTTCCCAAATGCCTTCCAATGGATGAGTCTATCAATTTCCGAAGTTTTCGGGAAGTATCCGATACCAAAAATTTTTTTGGCAAAGTCTTGGTCCTTCCTGGGGATCAGGTAGCGCCCCTCCCTGTATCATCATTATGTCAACGTGACATTCATTGATCAACACTTGGTTGACTTAACATGTTCTCAGATGAACAATGCTTTTCTATGAAAAGTCAAAGACCATGAACCATCGTCTCCTTTGTGCATAGAAGGGTTTTTGGTATATTCGCTTTTGATGAGGCCTCGGTATCTCAAGGAGGGTATGGATGATAGAAGTCGTCAGCTTACGTAAAAGCTTCGGAGATGTCCAAGCTCTGACTGACATCACTTTTAAAGTGGAAAAAGGTCAGATTGTTGGATTTCTCGGAGCTAATGGAGCCGGTAAGACCACGACCATGGATATTCTCTGTGGTTGCATTGGGGCCGATTCCGGGACCGCGAAAATCGGCGGTTTCGAAATCTCTGAAAATCCGCTGGAAGTGAAGAAGCGCATTGGTTATTTGCCAGACGAGCCACCGCTTCATAAAGAAATGAAAGTGGAAGAGTTTCTAATCTATGTGGGACATCTGCATGGACTTTCTAGGAGTAAAGCCAAACAGCGAGTCATCGAGCTGATGGACACTCTTGAAATTACCGATATGCGTAACCGCTTGATTGGAAATCTTTCGAAAGGTTATCGGCAGAGGGTAGGGCTGGCACATGCTTTGGTACATGACCCTGATGTCCTTATTCTAGACGAACCGACCGAAGGACTTGATCCGAACCAAATCGTGCAGATCCGCGAGTTGATTAAATCCCTCAAGGGTAAGCATACCATTCTTTTTTCCTCGCATATACTTTCCGAAGTGGAGTCTGTCTGTGACCAAATCGTGATTGTAGATCATGGTCGAGTCGTGGAGCAAGGTACTCATCAGCAGCTTATATCAAAGCTAGAATCAGGCCTTCAGTATCAACTTCGTGTTCGTCAGGGCGCGACAGCACTCGCCGATAGGCTAAAAGATTTGCCGTCTCTATCCAGTGTAAAACTGGAGGGCGAGCAAGAGCAGATCATCAGCTTCCATACCAAAGATCAGGACCAAGTCTTGGATCGAGTGGCTCAGGAAGTACTCAATGGTGGTCATGGCTTGCAAGAATTGGCTGTGAAGTCGAAGAAGCTGGAAGATGTATTCTTCCAATTAACCCACTAATTCAGCTCAAAAGGAGCACCTGGCATGGGAGCTGTACTGACGATTGCCCAACGCGACCTGAAGGCTTATTTTGCTTCGATCAAAGGATCGGTGACCTTCTGGTTTCTACTTATCTTCATGGGTATGTTCTTTCAATCTTTCTGTTCCACATTCCTCGATTTGCAAAATCAAGCTTCGCAGTATGGTGGTGAAGCCCCTAAGCTGAGCCAACTTTTAACTGCGATCTTTCAGAATTTGCACTTCATTTTACTATTCATCGTTCCTGCTGTGACCATGGCTTCGTTTGCTGAAGAGAAGAAGACCCAAGTGAATCGTCTCTTGCTAACAGCTCCCGTGTCCTCAGCGCAAATCGTGCTCGGTAAATTTATGTCCGCCGCCGGCGTGCTGGGCATGGCTTTGCTGGCTTCGGCCGTATTCCCCTTGTTTCTCTTCAAATACGGCAATCCGGAACTTGGGCCGATCCTGAGTTCCTACCTCGGCCTGTTTCTTCTCCTTTGCTCACAGGTTGCATTCGGACTGTGGGTCTCCTCGATGGTGAGCCATCAGTTTCTGGCTTTTATGTTCACTGTTTTTGGCCTTTTCTTGCTCTTGATTTTGACCTGGATCGCGCCCAATATTTCCAGCACTGGCATGATGGAAGAATTCGTCAAGTATTTGGCTGCCACCACACACCTTGAGAATTTCTTCAATGGTTTGATCTCGGTCGCAGACCTAACTTACTTTGCCGCCTTTATTGGTCTGTTTTTGTATTTTACAAACGTCGCCGTTGAATCGCAGCGTTGGAGGTGATTGAGATGCGCAGTGGATTACTTTTTCTGCCTTTCTTCGGTATTTTTACCGCGATTCTGGCTCTTGCCACAGGTCGTGCTTACAAAGAATTTCCGGTCGTCAGCATGGTTCTTTGGGCCTTGGCCGCAATTGCTGTCATTGCATGGATGGTGTTGGATAAAAAACGTCTGCAGCAAATGTTTCAACGGAAAGGTTCCAAGCATGGCATGAGCCAGGGCTTGAGCGTGATTCTGGCCGTTTTGCTGGCAATCGGAGCTGGGTACCTTAGTAAACGAGATCGCTTTAATAAAAGTGTGGATGTCACCAAAGATGGCCTCAATACCCTAAGTCTTGAGTCTGTGAAGTTGATCGAGCAGTTGAAGGAAAAAAAGGCGTCGATCAAAGTTCTGGCCTTCTTCCAGGATGAAGGCAAAAAAGCTCAATTCCGCAAGTCATTGGCCCTCTATGAGATGAAAGGTGGAAGCTTTGAGGTCGATTATATCGATCCTCAAGCCGATCCGACAAAGGCCATGGCTGAAAATATCACGCAAGCCGATACGGTTCTTTTTAAACTCGGAAAGCAGGAGGCTCGTCTCTCAACCTTCACCGAAGAGAAGATAAGCAATGCCATAGTTCGGGTGATGAAGGAAAAGGAAAAGACTGTCTATTTCGTGAAGGGTCACGGCGAACCAGATCTGAATAGTCAGGAAGCATTGGGTTATAAGTCCGCGAAGGAGGAATTGGAATCCGAGCGGTTTGTAGTCAAAGAGCTGAACCTTTTAGAAGCTGCAGTGATTCCAGCTGATGCGGATCTTCTGGTTATTGCAGGTCCAAAGTATGATTTACAGAATGCCGAGCTGACAATTTTGCAAGAATACCTGAGCAATGCCCGTCCTTTAATGGTCCTAGTTGATGCAATGACACAGGTGCCGAACCTCAACAAACTCATCGAAGCTGTCGGTTTTCGTTTTGAAGACGATCTGCTGATTATTCGGCCGGATGATCCGAGAGCCAAAATGCTGGGTCAAAATAATGCAATCATCACCGACTTTGATACAGTCTCGCCAGTGACAGCCGAATTTGTGAAGCGCGGGGGAGTAGCTTTGATGACTCCCAATACCCGTTCCATCACCATCCTCACTGATAATAAAATGCAGCTTCAACCCGTAAGTTTAGCCAAATCCTCGCAGATAATTGTCAAAATTACTGGTGTTAAAACGGAATCAGATCTGAAATCTTTGGATGAAAATCGTATTGCTTCGGGGACTTTTGATGTCTTCGGTGTGGCGAGTGGCAAAGTTGGTGGTGATAAAGTTGCTACTGGAGAAGGCAGCAAGGGAGAACAAAGCGACGTCAAGGCTGACACTCAAGGCAAATCAGCTAAGGAACTTCGCGTGTTTGTCGGTGGGTCAGCTCAGTTGGCCAGCAATCTAGGTGCACAAAGGGCGGAGAACTTCGATCTCTTCCTTAATGCAGTCAACTACCTCACTCAGGATGAGGATTTCATTTCGATCCGATCCAAGGATGGAAGTAAGAGCGATCTGAATCTAACAACGGCATCCAGCCAATTTCTTTTACTGTTTTTGGCTTATGTTTATCCTACAACTTTCCTGGGTGCGGGCTTCTTCTATTGGATGCGTAGGAGAAGGGCATGAAAACTTTTATCAAGCCCCTTATCTTCATCGCAATCCTTTTCGGATTGTCTGGCTTGGCCTATTGGGATGAGTGGCAGACTAAAAAAGAAGCCAAGCTCAATGAAAGCAAGAACAAACTTCTCAGCATCAATCCTGAAAGCATTGTGAAGCTGGACTATACCAAGGTCGAAGACACGGGTCAGGTTTTGAATGTGAAAATGGTAAAGGAAGGTAGTAAGTGGAAAATCCTTTCGCCCATAAACTTTCCTGGTGATTCGGAGGGGGTGAGCCGTCTCTTGAAAACTTTCGAGGACCTGCGTTCAGAAAAAACACTGGAGTCCTCGATAGATAAATTAAAGGATTTTGGTCTCGATCAGCCGCGGATAACGCTGGCGATGACGGACAAGGATAACCAGCAAAAGACGATTCAAATTGGTGCAAAAAGTCCAATTGGATACAGCAGTTATGTCCGAATCAATGAGAGTGTCTCGGTCAATCTAGTCAATCATTATGCATATACTGCCAGCAACAAGGAAGTCTTTGACTTTCGTGATAAAGGACTGCGTCTGCCGAATCTTGCAGAAGTCAAAGCTATCGGCTTTCAGCATGAAAGCGATCCAATTATTACTCTCAAACGCATTGATAAAGACTGGCTGATCGAAAGCCCTCAAAAGTTTCGAGCTGATGCCAATGAAGTGAAGAACTTCCTAACATTTTTTGAAAAGCAGCGTATTGAAAAGTTTATGGACGATCCTTCGCCAGCTCTTAAAAAGGCTCTTAGCGGAGAGGTCCCTGGTACAACGCGTATCGCCACTTTGGTGTTGACTGATGCTGATGATAAGTTAACTAACTATGCTTTGCTTGAAAACAATGGCCAGATCTATACTACGATGGCGGACTATCCTGGAATCCTTATACTCGATAAGAAGATCAAGGATGGTTTGAAGAAGACGCTCGCTGATTTTCAAGATCGAGCGATGTTTAGTTTCAATTCCACTGAAGCAACGGAACTGGAGCGCGACGGTCAGATTTTTGTCAAAAAGGGCGACAAATGGTTTAAAAAGGACGGCAGTGAAGAAGCTGATTTCGTCCGTCTACTGCTCGTTGACTTTGAATTTGCTAAAGCGGATCTTGTGTTAACACCGGCGGAAAGTACCGCTAAAATGCAAAGTGCGCCTCAGCATAGTGTAAAAATCACGTTCAAAGATGGTAAGAAAGTTGAATTTTCAGTCTGGAACTTGCCCAACGATCCGGAGCACCTTGCAATCAAGGTCATGCCCGACGGCTACTTCATTGCAACCAAGCAGCTGTTAGAAAACTTCGAACCCAAGCCCAAGTTGAGTGAAAAGCTGCAGCCGGGTGATCAGGGTTGAATAAATGCCGCGTGCCACCTTGGAGGCGCGGCTGCTGATAGTCACTTGCCACCAGCTTGGGGTGGCAACTGCACTTCTGCTTTCATATCTCGATTCAAGAGGCCCATCAAAGCTTCGGAAGTGGTTTTTCCTTGAAAGAGCACTCCATAAACCGCGCTGATGATGGGTGTATCGGCATTGAGCTTTTGACTTAAATTGTAGGCAGCTCTTGCGGTCCAAACTCCTTCGGCAACGGATCCAAGAGTCCCCAAGACTGCATCCAGCTTCTCGCCTTTGCCTAATCGATAGCCGACAGTGAAGTTTCTACTTTTTTCGGAAGTGCAGGTGAGAAATAAATCGCCCACTCCGCCTAGTCCCATAAAAGTCAGAGGTTTTGCGCCAAGCATAGCGCCCAATCTGGTGATTTCGGCTAAGCCTCGGCTCAGTAGAGCAGCCCGGGCATTCTGCTGCAAACCCAAGCCGACTGCTGCTCCTGCGGCAACGGCGATGACATTCTTCAATGCGCCGGCCACTTCCAATCCAATGGGATCGTCGAGCGTGTAGACGCGAAAGAACGCCGTGTGAAATAGTTCCTGGACCCTTTCGCAAATCTGCATGTCTATGCAGCCGACGGAAACAGCAGTTGGTTGCTGTTCTGCGACCTCGATCGCAAAACTAGGGCCCGAAAGAATAGCCGTGCGAGCTGAGTACTCCGCTCCCAAAACTTCTTCGATAATATTATAGGGAAAGCAGAGAGTGTCATTCTCAATCCCTTTTACTGAACAGACAATGATTGCATCGGGACGAAGTTTGCCAACGAGTTTCAGCAAAACCTGACGTAAAGATTGGGTGGGAATAGCCAATATCAAAAATTCCGTATGAATCAGAAGCTCGTCGCTGAGCTGGGTAGTCGCACTCAATTGCTTGGATAGATCGATATGACTGAGGTAGCGTGGATTTCGATGTTTATTGTTGATGCTTTCCGCAATAGCTTCCGATCTACCCCAAAGGATGACGGGCGACCCTTTTTGTGCAAGGTGATGAGCGAGGCAGGTTCCAAAGTTTCCGGAACCCAAAACAGTGATGCTGGCTGCTGCAGTTGAGTTCGTCAAGTTGCCCCCCATAAGGATAACGTAAGATCCAAGTAGGCCCAGTGCTGTGCCGAAAGGACCTTATTGAAGCTCGGTAAGTCTCGATCATAAAGAAGCGTTCCCTTGGAAGCAAGCTCAGCCTCGGGCCATTGAAGACTGGATTTGGCTGCCTATTTGGCTGTATTTTACTTGCGAGTTTGTCACAATTTTTATTCCTGAAGGGGCCTTAGTCATTTCTCAGGCCTTGGGAATGTTATACTCCATTCAGTTCGATTCATTGATTTCCAGCATCGGGTGATTGTCGATGATTTTTGCTGTCGTGTTCTGTCTGGTTCTTCTCTATCGCTTAAAAAGAGTGAAGCATATCCCTTGGTGTTTCCTGCCATTGGTGATTGTTCAAAACGAAGTATGGTTGACTCAGGCTCCAGCCTTTTGGTTGGGCACCTTGATGGTTATCCTCAATATCAGTTGGCTCATTCTGCTTTCTGTTGCAGTTGCTCGTAAATGGCCGGAATGGGATGAAATGAAGATGGAACAATTGCGTCGATTGAAAGGTTAATATGCGAGCTTTGCTACAGGCTCTTCAAGTATTGGGCTCGATACTGAGCACGAAAATGACAGGTGCTCCGAACAAGCAGATCAGATGGCTACTCTTTTTTCTCTGTGCTTTGGTTTTTCTGGGATTTGTAATGCAGACAGATGGAGTCCGGCCATGAGTATTCCTAATTGGTTTTATCCTATCGTAATGCTCTGGCTGATTGTGGTGCCTTTGCTCAATCGCTCTACACCAGAGGTTTCGAGCCGACGCATGATATGGTCAATGCTGATGGATACTCTGTTTTTACTGCCTTGGATTTTATCTCTTTTGCATAACGAACCAATTGCGGCATGGATTGGACTCGAGATAGTTGGGCTGGTTTTACTCTTCGACCTCCTTTGGCGTCAGCCCACTGAACTTTTAAGAGAAGCCTGGGTTAAACTGAGCATCAACTGGCTACTAAGCTGGCTAATGGTCGGTACCGCAGTGGCCTTGTCGGGCGTGCATCCTGTGATCGAAAATCTCTTCTTCCCTTTGCCTCTTGCCGAAGTGGATCGTATCCGGCCAGTTTTAGCGGCTGTCATGTTTCTTCTGGGTATTAGTTTAAAGCTAGGATTGCCACCTTTTCAGCAGGGTGTGATCGATGTGATGGAGGTTGTGGATAGCGGTAGCCATAGCCGATTGGCACTGCTTTTCCGTTGGGCCATAGTTTATGCTGCTTGGCAGCTCATGCCTAGTTTGATCAGCCCACTCAGTTCTTTTAATCAGCAAATGTTTGTCATTGTTCTCCTTTTCGGCTGTCTGTGTGCCTGGCTGGTTGCAGGCGTTCAAGCCGGTGTCCAACGAACTTTGAGTTATATGGGAACCCTTCTTGTTGTGCCGTCCATCTTGAGTTGGCTGTTCGTTGATCCTTTAGTTGGTGTCGAGGGGACGCAGACTTTGATCGTGTGGGGAGTTACCATTCTTGGCTTCCTAATTCTTGGCTGGTTGTATCAATCTTGGCCTGAGTCTTCGCTTAAGGAGTCGGATATCCTCTTGTGGACGGATACTGCATCACCCTGCGCCTTGCCGGACTGGTCCTGGCGTTGGAACCTTTGGATGAGCTGGTGCATTTGCGCTTGTTTAGGCATGGTTGCTCTGTCTTTCCTATCCCAGCATTGGATTATAGGAACAATAACTTTACTTCTGGCATTTGCTGCGGCTTCGGCTGGCCTCAAGCAACTTGGAATGGCAACCTGGTTTCAACAGCGTTCGTAAATTAGTAGGAGGAAGGCCTTGCATCCTATTCTTTGGCAATGGGGATCCTTCATTATTCCTAGCTGGCATGCGTTCTTTGTGCTGGCTGCTTTGATAGCTTGGCTCAGCCTTGGAGTCTGGGCGAAGCAGGCTTGGCCGGAGGGTGGCTCGAAGCGGATCGATAATCTATTCTTGGTCACCTATATCATGGGATATATCGGTGCCCGAGGCCTTTCGATTGTTTTAGAGAGTCAGGAGCAATCTATTTCAGAAAGTTTCTTGCAACTCTTTCAATTGGGTAGCATGACTCTCTATGGGGGCATGATCGTGGCCGCGGTGGCAGCCATCATTTATGCAAAAATATTAAAGCTTAGTATTCGTCATTTAGCAGATCTGACGATGCCCTCAGCTCTGTTGGGAGTGGCCGTGGGGCGTATCGGGTGTTTTTTGAATGGGGATGACTTTGGTGCACCGGTTGCCAACCAACAGAACCCCATGTATCTAGTTATAAAATTTCCCAATTTGAATGACGATCTTTTTCGCTATCCTGTGCAGATTTGGGAATCATTGCTTTGTCTTGGACTTATCCTTCTTTGTTGGAAGAATCGAGGCTGGTTGCTCAGTCATCCCGGAAGAATCGGAACTCTCGGTATTATTGGTTATGCCTGCTCTCGCTTTCTTCTTGAATTTTTCCGTGGTGACGATCGTGGGCACTTTCTCGTCGATTTTCTTTCGCCAGCACAATCGATCAGTATTGGGATCATAGTTTTATGGACATTCTACATCCGAAGTAATCCGCGCCGCGCATTTCGCTAGGATCGTCATGCCCAGCGCAAAGCGCGTCGGGCACCCCTATTCTTGAAAATAAGAATCGTCACTCCAACTCAATCAGCAAATCTCCTTCCTCAACTAGTTCTCCCTTCTCCACCATCACAGACTTGATTTTCCCACCTACTTTGGCACTAATCGCATACTCCATCTTCATGGATTCCGTGACGATCACGACTTGCGATTTCTCGACTAACTGTCCAGGAATCGCCCGTAGCTCGAGAATCTTACCGGGCATAGGAGAGCCGATATGCAGAGCATTCATCGTATCAGCCTTTGCTCGCTTCTTGCTTGGCGCAGCCACTGCTTCATCCAATATTTCCAGGGTCCGCGGGTATCCATTCAATTGGAAGAACACTCGCCTTACGCCATCTCTGTTGGGTTCTGTAACCCCAGAAATGCTAATAATCAGGGTCTTTCCCGGCTCCAACTCCACCTCCACTTCGCGGTTGGTAGGCAGGCCGTAGAAAAACACATCGGTCGGCAAACTGGCGACGTCACCATATTCGAGCAGTTCGCTGAGATATTCCTTGAACACCTTCGGGTAAAGTCGATAAGACAACACATCTCGATCACCGGGTGATGTTTCCATGAGTCGCGAAAGTTCAGCTTTAGCTTTTTCGAAACTATCACCAACTGGAACTGGTGGTTTCTCAGGCGGGGGTGGATTATTACCGAGGATTTGCGCTCGCAATTCTTCATTAAAACCACCATAGGGAATTCCCATGTGCCCTTTGAAAAAACTCACGACAGAATCCGGATAGTCCAAAGCTGGTTTGTTTGCCAAAAATTCAGGCCCAGTCATGCCATGTTTTTGTAAGAGTAATGCCATATCACCGACGACTTTGGAAGAAGGCGTGACCTTTACGATATTTCCAAAGAGAGTATTGACCTCCTGATAGCGCCTCGTCAGTTCATAAAACTCAGTGGCCTTAACTCCCACCTTCTGTGCTTGATCGTAGAGATTGCTATACTGCCCTCCAGGAATTTCATGTTCATAAACATCAGTCGAAGTAGCTTTAAATCCAGGATCAAACGCATGGTACTGGGCACGGACCGCTTCCCAGAAGCGACTGAGTTCATCCAGGTGGTGCATTGACAGATCCGGACATCGCTCGGTGCCTTCCAGGCTCGCCACCAAAGCATTGATGCTTGGCTGTGAAGTCAAACCCGACATGGAACTGACTGCTCCATCGACGATGTCGCAGCCGGCCTCGGCCGCTGCGAGCAGCATCGCTTCCCCACTTCCTGCCGTTGCATGGGTATGCAGATGAATCGGAATGCTGATATTTTCTTTCAAAGCCTGAATGAGTTTAGTCGCTGCTCGGGGTCTTAAAAGTCCCGCCATATCCTTAATGCAGAGGATATCAGAGCCCATTTTTTCAAGCGTTTTCGCAATATTTACATAATACGGAATCGTGTACTTTTCGTTGTTCGGATCCAGAATATTCCCTGTGTAGCAAATACAGGCTTCGGCTATAGCTCCCCGCTTTTTCACCTCATCGAGCGCAACAGCCATCTGCTCGGGATTGTTGAGGCAGTCAAAAATTCGGAAAAGATCCAATCCCGATTCTTTCGTCAATCGAATGAAATTGCGGATGACCCATTCTGGATAGTTGGTATAGCCCACTGCATTATCGCCCCGCAAAAGCATTTGCAATAGGGTATTGGGAATCTCTTCCCGAAGGTGGGCCAGCCGTTCCCAAGGATCCTCTTTCAAAAAGCGCATGGAGGTATCAAAGGTTGCGCCACCCCAGCACTCGAGCGAGAAAAATCCAGGGGTTGCTTTGCTATAGTAAGCCGTAGATTGGAAAATATCGAAGTTGCGCAGGCGCGTTGCAAACAGTGATTGATGGGCATCCCGCATCGTCGTGTCAGTGATTAGAAGCCTTTTTTGATCCTTGATCCAAGTCTGGAGACCCTTAGCTCCTTGTTGGTCATAGATCGTCTTTGCTGTCATGCCGGTCGGCTCAGCAAGTGCTTTACATTCCAGCTTATAAGTATCAGGTTCTCGTGGATTGACCGTCGTATGAAGCTTATGCGGATTATTTACCGTGACATTGGCAATGTACTTGAGAATCTTAGTCGCCCGGTCCCGTGGCTGTTTAAAATCAAAAACTTCAGTATGCTGTTCCAGAAAACTTGTATCCAGAGATCCATTTGCAAACTTTGGATGTGACACGATATTCAGTAACAAAGGAATATTAGTCTTCACTCCACGAATGCGGAACTCATTCAGGGCTCGAATCATTTTCTGGGCCGCACCAAAAAGATCCACGCTGTGAGCTGTGACTTTCACGAGAAGAGAATCATAATAAGGCGTAACAATAGCTCCAGAGTTCCCGAATCCTTCGTCCAATCGAATACCAAAGCCCTGCGCTGGTCGATAGGCCAGTATCACCCCAGTGTCGGGAGCAAAATTTTTGGAAGGGTTTTCGGATGTTACCCGACATTGAATGGCAACCCCGCGCTGCTTCACATCATCCTGCGAACGTATGCTCATGGTTGGGTGACTCATGGATCGACCCGCCGGTAGCATGATCGACATCTGCAGGAGGTCGACTCCGGTGATCATTTCCGTCACCGTGTGCTCGACCTGAATGCGTGGATTGACCTCCAGAAAATAGTGCTGTCCATCCTCGCCGACAAGAAACTCAACAGTACCGACACCTTGATAGTTGACGTGCTTGCCGATTTTTACCGCGTCGCGTAGAATATTTTCACGGGTTTTGGCGCTAATTCCCAATGCTGGCGCGACTTCGACCACCTTTTGATGCCGCCTTTGTACCGAACAATCGCGTTCGAACAGGTGAATGACGTTGCCGTGGCAGTCTCCAGCTATCTGAACCTCAATATGCTTGGCCTTTTGGACGTTTTTTTCCAGATAAACTTCCGAGCGGCCGAATGAGCTCATGGCTTCCGAGCGAGCTCTTTGAAAAGCTTCTACCAGTTCAGCTTCATTCTTGACCGCACGAATTCCTTTGCCACCTCCACCTGACAAAGCTTTTAGGGTTACTGGATAGCCGATTTCGGCACAAAACTTTCGAGCATCTTCCAGGGTTTCGACCGGCTGCTCCGTTCCAGGAATCACCACCACACCGGATTCGCGGGCCACCTGCTTGGCCGCTAGCTTGTCGCCGAATAGGCTAAGCACATGGGAAGTGGGACCGCAGAAAAGGATGCCATGATCGGTACACGCCTTGGCGAACTCAGCATTTTCGGAGAGAAAGCCATAGCCCGGGTGAATGAAGTCGATATTTTTTTCCAACGCGAGCTCGATTATCGCCTGCCAATTCAGATAAGCTCCCAGAGGATCGCCTTTTTTGCCAACTTTATAGGCTTCGTCAGCTTTAAATCGATGGACAGAAAAGCGATCTTCATGGCTATAGAGACCCACAGTTCGCATGTTGAGTTCGGTCGCGGCGCGGAAGATTCGGATGGCAATCTCGCCACGGTTGGCGACCAGCAGACGTTTGTTCGCTATGACCTTGCCTTTAGTTTCCATCGTGTCCTCATTGGGATTGCACAGAGTGCGATACGCGGAGGGTGAAATTTCTAGTTTAGACTCTTATAGTATTTTATTGGGTGTCTCAAGCAACAGAGCTTAAGTTACTAGGTTATTTTCTAAAGGACTCACGACAAGGTAGACAACACTTGCAAACATATTCGAGCCTATCAAGTCTTTACGACAGCCTGTTCGCGCCGCAGCAACAAGCGGAAAAGCTACAAATTATAGGCTTGCATGAAGGGCAAAAGAGTTGGCTGGCTTCAGCTTTAGCGCGACGCTATATGAATCAAGATACCGATGAAAGGTCCTGTCTGGTGCTGGTTGTTGCCGATCCCAAGCGACTACATGATTGGCAGGATCTCCTTCATTTGAACTGTAATTTGCACGAAGAAATACCCAGTTTACAGGCGCTTTCACTTTGGGGAATGCAGCGCCACGCCAATCAAAGTGACCTTCGCCATCAAAGAATGCGTATTCTTTGTGGCTTGCAGGCTGAACGGGATCGATTGCAGCTTTGCCTTGTTTCCTTTGCGGGATTAATGCAAGAGACCTGCGATCCCTCCCTCTTACAGGCATCGCTCTTGCGCATGCGAAGAGGCCACGAATACGATTTGGATGAGCTTATAAACAAGCTGCAGGAACAGGGGTATAGACAGGTTTCTCAGGTTGAGGAAGTGGGTCAATATGCTGTGCGTGGCGGACTCTTGGATCTGTTCAGTCCGGCTGCTGAAGGCCCGATGCGCCTAGAATTCCTTGCCGATACTCTGACCAGCATCCGAAGCTTTGCTGCAGAAACTCAGCTCTCATTGGAAGAATGCCAGGGTTTCTGGTTGGCCCCAGTTTGGGAGGAACCTTTACCAAGGGAAAGACGACCGGCCGATGCCCAGCAGCTTTACGAGGAATTGCTCAATCAAGATCTGCATACATCTGATCGCCAAGGGCTGGTCGATGCCTTCGCTGCAGGCCATGCCATCAGTGAAATCCCGCTCTTTCTGCCGATATTCCGCAAGCAAAGGCCTGCCTGCCTTCTCAATTATTTAAAGCCTAATGATCGCCTAGTATTTTTGGATCCTTTGGATGCTTGTAAAGAACGCTTTGAGCAATTTTTGCAAAAGATTTTTTCGGACTATGCGGACGACAGACTCGCCAAGCGTCCGACTCTTGATCCTGAGCGCCATTTCCTGCCCATAGCCCATTTTGCGGAAGCACTGCAAGCAGTCCCGATGCAGATGGAGTGGGGCAATCCCTATGAAAGTATAGAGGCAACAGCGATCCACATGGTGAGTCCTATGCCTCCTGATCTCACCGCCCCTATGGGTGAAGAGCGTGCCAGTGTTAATTTTTGGATGGAAAAACTGGAGGATTTTTCCAACAGCGCTCGCCAGTGTCTTATTTTGGTTCGGCAGGAAGAACATATCCTTCGCATGAAAAGTGTGCTTCAGCACCATCACGTGCCATTTTCCATACTGCCTGAGCGTGGTGTGGAAGCCCTCAAAAGTAAGAAATCTTGGCTCCATCCCATTGGTATCGCCGTGGGCAATATTTCGCAAATGATTTGGGAGGAACGCGAAGCTCTGCTCATTCTTCCTGAGCATCAGATTTTTAGCGAAAAATTTCAAGTTGCGAAGCGCACCAATAAGTCGGCTGCTAATGCTTTCAAATCCTTTAATGATATCGAGGCCGGCAGTCTTGTCGTTCATGTGGATCACGGCATTGGTC
>JBGSRE010000378.1:0-6025 GCA_041737755.1 Oligoflexus sp. | reverse complement strand
TGGCTCGTCGATGATGATCATCATCGACGTTCGGTAGTAGCCAGTAAACACTGCAACGCCTCATTGTGGCTCCTGAGGGAATATCCCCCAATTGCTTCGGATGAAAGTGATAGGAAGCTGAGCCAAACCGCCTTTTCACAGTGATTTTTCCTTCGCGTCCTGCGCTTAAGGATCGTGACCAGGGTAGCATGATATATTCGACTTTATGTCCGGCCTCTTCAAAGATCGTGCGCGCCATTTCAATGGCATAGCCAGGCTTTGCAACCTGAGTATTGCAACTGTAAGGACACCAGTAGTCTCCAGCTAGAGTAATGGTATCAGCCTCTGCAGGGACTCCAAACAGAAGCAAGGTCCATAGGGCTGTGGTGAGCAGTCTCTTCGGTGGTATAGGATGGCCTCAGCTGGGGTGGATTTTAACTCATAGTTTATCACAGTAAGCTGGGTCTGCTGCAAGGAAGGCGCTAAGCTAGGAGGCTGCGAGCTGCATCTGAATTGGCAGTTGCACGATAAACGTGGTGTGAGATCGCTGCAAATCCAGCAATAGTTCGCCTCCGTGCTGCTCGGCAAAGCGTTTTGAGATTGAAAGACCAAGCCCGGTCCCCTTGCCGGTCGCTTTGGTAGTAAAAAAAGGTCGCATGATACTTTGCGAAAGTTCTTCCGAAATTTTGGGACCGCTGTTGCTCACGATCAATTCTGCGAAACCATTCTGCCTTTCCAGGCTTAAATGAATCCAAGCTTCGTCCAAATTTTGCTCTTGAAGAGCTTCAACGGCATTGTTCATGAGGTTGACAAGGATCTGACCTATTTGTATGCGATTACACAGGACGAAGATGCTTGGATCCATCTTAACCTCGAGTTTGAGGCCGAGGCTGTGCATTTTTTCACGAAAAAACACCATAACCTCTTCGACAATCAGCGATAGGGCTTCAATCTTATATTCACCCTTCTTATCTTGCCGAGATAGGTTCTTCATGGAAACAATGATCTTCTCAATCCTCTCCACCGTACTTATGATTCTTTCCGCACGAGGCTGCACCTGTGGATGTTCCAGGTTGAGTCGCAAGAGAACTTCAGCATTGCCTCGAATGATCGCCAAAGGATTATTGATTTCATGGGCAATGCCTCCCGCCATTTCTCCCAAAGCTGAAAGCTGCGAAGCCTCCACGGTCTTTTGCTTCTGCAGTTCCAAATCTCTCTGGCCTCGCTCTGCCATGTCGATAAGCGATCTGTTAGTTTTTTCATAAACCAAGGAAAGAATGTAAACGACTAAGAGCGCCAGCGATATCTGTTTGAAAAATATCATTTCATCGGCTAGGTTTTCTGCCGGAATAATAGGTACGATATGACTGAAGAAAATGTAGGATACACCAAAGAAAAGGCCGAGTAGAGTGATGCTCCCATAAAGGGGACCACTGGCATAAAGTGAAGCCACCACGATCACAGGTATCCAGTAGATGGTGGGCCCATGTAAGCTGCCAGCGTTAGAAATAATTTGCAGCAGTATGGCGCTCAGAAAAAGAATCACGATATGAGCCATTATCTCATGCCAACCCGTTAATTTTCCGATAATAAAGCCAATGACAAGAGAGATACTTAAAAGCACGAGCGAGGGATTAAGGCTTTTCTGCAGCAGAATTACGGCAATGAGAGTAAGTTGGTAAATCAGACCAAGACTGACAAGGCCCTTAATTTTAATGTAACGATGCAGATCCTGTTTGGCTGCAGGATGAATGAGGAAATCGACCATTTTAAGAAATAGTTTAAGCATTGGCGACCAGTTCTAAGGGACTCCTTTGGATATCGGCAGATGGAAAAATCTATTGAGTCCTCGATTGCGGGGAATTTATTTTGAAAGCCTTAACACCAGGTCTAATGACTACAGCCTTTCTAGGGCTCAGTTAGTCGGATCATCAAGACACTAGGCAACATTATCATGTTCAAATCCTGACTCTTCTTCCTTTGCTTCTTCTTACCTTTGCGTAGGGATGTAACAATCAGCCTCAGTTTCAGAGCTATCCCATCCGACAGCTGCTAGAGCTCTTCAAATCGAGGTGCCTTTTGCTTCGCTTGGTCTTATTGTTTGCCCTGAGTATATGGTCTACTGCGAGTGCAGCAGAGAAACTGCAAGATCCTATTGAGATCAACGCGGATCTGCGTTCCATGGATTTGAACAAGAAACTCTGGTTTTTCGAAGACCAAGGCAACCGCTACTCAGTAAAGCATATCCAAAGTCAAAAGTTTCTGGACAAGTTTGCACCCACTGACAAGCGTTCACCCAATTTCGGTTTTACGACGGCTTCAGTATGGGCCAGAGTTCCTCTGATCAATACCAGCAATCAAGCACTGGCCGTGATTGTCAGTGAAGGCTATGCGATAACCGATGTGATCGACTTTTGGGTGGTTCATCCCGCAACGCGCACGATCGAACATGCGCGTATGGGCGATAAGATTGCCAACGACGAAAATCGTCAGTTCAATCGGCTGCCGAGTTTTAGGGCGAATATCCTGCCTGGTGAATCCTGGCTGCTGATGCGAATAAGAAGCCAGGGCTCGGTGATCTACAATGTTAAGCTGTTCAATGTGAATGAATTCTATGAAACCTCGAACAAGGAATATGCTTTTCTCTATACCTGCCTAGGTATCCTGACTGTGATGGGTTTTTACAATCTTTTCATCTGGCTGCAGCTAGGTAAATTACCCTATCTCGTTTACTTTGCCTTCATTCTGATGATGGTCATCCAAACGGCAGCCTATTCTGGACTGGTCGTGCATTTAATCGATGATTACACCTGGGCCATGAATCACGGCTATATTTTGACTGCCAACTTCGCCTCTCTTTTTGCCTGTCTCTTTCCTTTGGTGTTCCTCTCGCTGCGTGGTCGCCATCCTTGGCTCCAACGTTTCTGTTATCTCGGAATCTTCTTGCATCTCGTTTCCAATCTCGCCCTCCTGCACTCCTACAATCTCGGTGCTAAGACTTCGATCCTGGCGGCAACCATGGCCTCGGTAATCACCCTCACCTGTGGTATCGTCTGCTCGCTGAAACGCTATCGACCGGCCTATTTTTTTACTCTCGCTTGGTTGGCACTGATCGTAGGCAATGTCATCCGTATGGCCATGAATTCTGGCATTATACCTGCTTCTTTCTGGTCGGAATGGGGGGTACTGGTCGGTTCCGTTATCGAAGTCGTGCTCTTGTCACTGGCCTTGGCGGACAAGGTGCGCCTCACCGAAAAAATGGCCTTCCAACGGATTGAGAATCTGAATAGCGCCCTGCGCAAGCAACACGAAGCTGTGGTTGATCTCAATAGCAATCTGGAGCGGATGGTCGAAGAGCAGACGCGAGAGATCAAGTCGATCCTGAAACATATCCAGATAGGTATCATGATCGTCGGTCGGCAGGACCTGCGAATCACCGACACCCACTCTGAATCGGTGAAGACGCTTTTCCACAGTGATAACGTCGCGTCAATCAACGTTTTGGACCTTCTCTTCGAGCATGCTCAGGCGAGCAATGAAGCGCGCAGCATGGTCAAAACGGTGCTCGACAATAGCCTTGGTGAGTCGGTTTGGAACTTCGATAGCAATAGCCATCTTATGCCAACGGAAATGAATTTTCGTTTTGGCGATGAAAGCCGTATTTTACAGTTCGATTGGAATCCGATCGTCGACAAGGATGATCAGGTCGAAAAGATGCTCGTGTCGATTAAAGATGTCACAGCTTTGAAAAAGCTGGAAGCGGAGGCTGCGAGCAAATCCAAGGAGCTGGAGTATATTGGGGAGATCTTAGAAGTGACACCCAAGCAATTTGGAATTTTTATAAACTCAGCGCAAAGGTTTTTGGCGGATAATATGCGGCTCTTGCATGCTAACGTTCGCTACGATAAAGAAATTCTCAAGATTCTCCTTATCAATATGCACACCGTTAAAGGATCGGCTCGTGCTCTTGGTCTGGCTCATCTGACGCCTTTGATACACGATGCCGAACAGCAGTTAGCCCGATGTATGGATGATTTCAAGAAGTGGGACAGAGATAGTCTCCTCATGGATGGTCAAAAGATTCAGAGCCTCTTGGATGTTTACCAGGATTTGAATCAGGTCAAGCTTGGGCGCAATACCGGCGATAGCCTCGTCATTTCCCTTGAGTTTGTCGAGCGCATTCGCAACTTTCTTCGCGTTTCAGAAGAGGAAGGTTTGCCCATGCTGAAGCAAAAGGCTCGTGCACTCAAAACCGGCATTGAAGAGCTCACCTTTGTACGCGGGGAGACAGTATTTCGTGAAGTCCTGTCCAATGCTGAAATGTTGGCCCGGGATTTACAAAAAGAATCGCCACACATCAGCATCGAAGATAGTGGGATATATCTCAGCTCGGAAGCCCAGGAGCTGATTCGAAATACCTTTATTCATATCATCCGCAATTCGATGGACCATGGCATTGAATCCGCTGCAGAACGATTAGCGGCTGGGAAATCTAAAGAAGGCCATATCTTTGTTAAACTTGAGGTGAAGGATGATGCCCTGTTTGTTACCTATCGCGACGATGGGCGAGGGCTTAATCTCAGGGCGATCCAGCAGATTGCTGTGGATCGAGGCATCATCCAAGCTCAGCAAAAGAAATCCTTGGAAGAGATAGCCTATCTCATCTTCGAACCTGGCTTCAGCACGGCCGCCTCGGTCACGGATATTTCGGGTCGAGGGGTTGGAATGAACGCGGTGAAAGACTATATCGAAGCCAAGCAGGGGAGTGCATCGATTCGGCTTCATGCAACAGATAAGATCGTTCATCCTGAATTTGTGCCTTTTGAGTTTGTTATCCGGCTTTACCACACCATGTCCGTCCAGAAGTCGGCTTAAGCGTCCCTGACGCCTGGCGCTTTTTGTTTGACCTCGCAATATCCCTTATGCATATTAATGCGAGTCTAGGATGCAAGCCCTAGGACAGCTCGGGACGAGCGAGGCGGTTTCTTATTAAATGCCTTTTATTTGCCGACAAACTCGAATCAATCACAGGACTCTGATATGGCTAGATTTCATTCCTGCATCAGTCTATTCATTTCTCTTCACTTAGCGATGGCTTGTACCCATGCAAGCCATAAAAAATCTGCAGTCAGCGCCGATGATGATGTTGTGGCAAGCCTTAAAGCTGGCAGCAAGCGCTTCGCGAGCGAACAAGCTTTGCGTCCCCATCAGGATCAAGACCGCGTACAAACTCTATCTTCTCAGCAGGCACCCGAGGCTGTGATCGTTTCGTGCTCGGATTCCCGAGTTCCGCCGGAGATAGTCTTCGATCAAGGCCTGGGAAACATTTTTTCCGTTCGCACAGCTGGTCATGTCTTGGATGCCTATTCGATCGCTAGTATCGAGTTTGCGGTTGAAAATCTGGGCTCGAAAGTGATCATCGTGATGGGACACAGTTCCTGCGGGGCCGTCAAAGCGGCAATTAATACGCCGGTCGGTCAATCAACAGGATTCAAAAATATCGACCAGCTCGTGGCCCAGATTCGACCAGGACTGAAAACCGTCGATCCGGCTGATAAGGAGCTGATCGCGGCAGGCAAAAATAATGTCGAAGCAGCCATCCGTTATCTGAAGCAGAATTCTCCGCTTATCCGTGAAGAGTTTGCACAAAACAAGGTGAAGATTGTGCCGGCGCTTTACTTTCTCAGTACTGGTAGAGTCGAATTTTGGTGAGCTTCGGCAGCAGTGGTAGTTTAACGGCTGCTGCTGCGGCAAGCTCCTGAGGGCGTTGGATTCGCGCCCGTGTTGTCTCTATGGGTTCGCTATGACAATGAAGTCTAGCGTGCTCCCGTTAAAAGCCAGGCACGAACGCAGATGCTTAGAGTTTGGCTATTTTCCTGATTTCTTCGACTATTTTTTGATTGGTGCAAGGCTTTTCTAAAACATTCCATCCATCAGGCCATATTCCAAGTGTGCCGCGTTCAAGCCCTATCACACTGGGACTGGCGCCTGTGAAAAATAGAGTGGGAGGTGGTCGCAGGCCACTGCGAAAGTAGAAGGCCTCAAT
>JBGSRE010000352.1:0-3315 GCA_041737755.1 Oligoflexus sp. | reverse complement strand
GCGCCTAAAGCGCCTGAGACTATCCTGAGGAGTGAAACGACGAAGGATCCCGGCGCTAAGTATCTGATAACACGAGATCCTTCGCTTCGCTCAGGATAGTCTCTGGGCGAAATTTTCAATTTCGCGCCAGCGACTAGATAAGGCGCAGTGTGACCAGACGTTATGAAAAGTTGAAGAGAAATTACGGATCGATGGTGTCACTCGGCTCGGTATGTGACAGGAATGATCTCGTGTTCATGATAGAGACCAGTAGGGAGCTTTTCATTCTATCGGAGAGTGGACAGCCCTGAGACCGAGCTGCCCATTTTTGCGCCAGATGTTTAGCGCGATGGCGAGGCAGGGAGAGCTTTCTTGCGAGCAAGCGAAGATCCAGCTTCGGCTCGGATCACCCGCCCCTCTCGATCAATACTAAGCATGATGGCTTCACCCCATGTTGTTTCAAAGCTTGTCGATCGGTGCTTTTTTTGAGTTTTCACTTCACAGATCCAGGTCGCCGGGTTCAAACCCATCCCATCATTATAGTAAACATCTCCCCAGTCATAGCTAAAGCTTGACTGAGCAGAGACTGTCAAGCTTTCAAGCTTGAGCCTGATCTGCCTAGAGGGGTCTTGTCCTTCGCAGGCTACTTGCACGGGGTCGAGACTCTTGTTGGTGATCATCCAAACTGTTGGCACCTCGGCTCGCAGGAAATTGGCGCCACTCAGGAGTAACAAACCTATGCTGAGACTAAAAATGCATCGCATAATTTTTCCTTGTGATGGCATTGAGTCATCTTCAATCAGATGAAGGAGAACTTTGAAAAATAAATCTACAGATCAACTATCGAGGACTCCCAATAGAAAGTAAAGAGATCGACTGCCTCGTAATGAGGCAGATGTTTTTCTAAAACTCTGCCCTATCCTTAAGAACAATACCGATCAGTGATGAAACACTACCGTTCAGTTAGGAGGCCATGAGGCGCTTCGATTTTTGACAATTATGTCGGTTTTTAAAGCCATTCAACGATACGAGAAAGAATTCTATTTTTTTCAATATTGCTCGTTATCTTCAAAGCTAAAAGTAGTCAGACTGATACTAAATAGGAAGGAGAGAGCTCTTGCTTCAAAAGCACACTTGCTTTAGGTTGGAAGCAAGAAGAGGATTTGATTCACTGAACGGAGCGCAATGTTGAGAGGCTTAGGGATACAACAGATGTTCATAGGCCTGGTGATTCTAGCCGCTCTGTTGAGCGATGCTCTCACCCGACATGCGAGCTTAGAGAACCGCTTAGGACTCACCAAAAGCAGTCCCCTTCTGCCAGAAATCATGCCCCTCGTAGAGGAGGGATCTCTCAAGAGCGAGTCGCTTGAGCTGACTCCTATTCTTCATCGTCCCTTAACACAAATCATGTTTTATCCAACAGACAGCTCCATCGTCAGCCACATCTTTTCGAATCGCGAACGCCGCCGAACCTTGAGGCCCGATCTTCGCCATGCATGCGGCCAGCAGGCACCGCCCCTCGCCTGAATTAGCTTCGCTTTATCTCGCTAGCACTCTACTCATTTCTAACTGTCGATCATCCTTTTACAGGATGATGAACGAATTTTTTTTCTAAAGACTGCTCAACGAGCAGCCTAAGGTCTGTTGAGCCGGACACAGGGCTCCCTTCAGTTTTACTTGGGAACACATTCTTTAAGGATGCTACATTGCGAAACAATCCTCATTCTCCGCATTCACGTTTCCAGCAGATGCTCACGGACCTTCGCTCTTACTGGCGGCAAGATCTCCTGGCAGGCTTTCAGGTCTTTCTCATCGCACTTCCCTTGTGTCTTGGTATTTCGATCGCCTCAGGCTTTCCGCCCATGGCCGGACTCATCTCCGCCATCATCGGTGGTATCCTTGTGTCCCGCTTAAGCGGAACTTATGTCACGATCAACGGGCCAGCAGCCGGTTTGATCGTCGTTATTCTGGACGGAGTTCATCGGCTCGGTCAGGGCGATGCTATCTTGGGCTATCGGTACACACTCGCTGCCATCGTCTGTGCGGGAGCGGTTCAGATGGGGTTTGGACTCCTCCGGGCGGGACGCTACAGTGCCTTCTTTCCAGTTGCTGCCGTGCATGGAATGCTGACAGCGATCGGCATCATTATCATGTCCAAGCAGATTCATTTTATGCTTGGGGTCAAACCAGAGGCTTCGAGTATCTTCGAGATGATCACTGCTATCCCAAACAGCCTCTTGCATTTGAATCCTGCTATAGCCTTGATCGGTATCACCAGTCTTGCGGTACTGATCATCCATCCACGGATCCCCAACCGCTGGGTGAAAGCCGTGCCGGCGCCCCTATGGGCGATTGCTCTTGGGGTGGGTTTGAGTCAAATTTTTAATCTTGCCCAAGCGCATAGCTATACATTTCAGGAAGGGGTCTATGCAATCGGCCCTGATCAGCTCCTTAAGCTGACGGGGAGCTTTCTCAGTGCACTTACCTTGCCCAGTTTCTCGCGGATGATGAGTAGCGATTTCTTGCTGGTGGTCGTTTCGATTGCACTGATTGCTAGTATTGAGACCATTCTCAGCGCCATGGCCGTCGAGAAACTCGATCCACAAAAGCGAAAATCAGAGCTGAATCGCGATATTTTCGCGGTGGGTGCTGGGACGGCTGTCTCTGGACTTCTGGGGGGGCTACCGATGATTGCCGAGATCGTGCGGAGTTCAGCCAATGTCAGCAGCGGAGCGAAATCGCAGTGGTCGAATTTTTTTCATGGCTTTTTTCTGCTTGCCTTCATCCTTCTCGTACCCAATGTGCTCGGTTTGATTCCGCTGAGTTCGCTCGCCGCGCTGCTGGTCTTCACCGGCTTTCGCCTCGCCTCGCCCCGTGAGTTTCGGCGGATGAAGCTGGTCGGCTGGGATCAGTTAGGGGTCTTCCTCATCACCATAGTCAGCACCCTGGCAACCGACCTTCTGCTTGGAATTGGGATGGGTATCGCCGCTAAAATTCTCTTTCACTTCGTTCGTATCGTGCCTATCAAAAGTTTTATCAAGGCACAATTTTGCCTCACATCTCGGGGGCCTCAATCCTATGATCTGGAAGTCGAGGGGCCATTGATCTTCTCCAACTATCTTGCCCTCAAAGAGGCGATTGAAAGGATTTCCCGTCATGCCGAGCTGGTGATCTCGCTCGAAGCAGCGACTTTTGTTGATCATACCGTTATGGAATATCTTCATCAAATCGAACACGAGTTTGCCCAGGCGGGTGGTAGTTTTACGATTAAAGGTGAGGAGCATTCCATCCTCTGGCAGCGCGTCGACTCAAAGCTAAGTTCAATGCTTAACACAA
>JBGSRE010000329.1:0-5450 GCA_041737755.1 Oligoflexus sp. | reverse complement strand
GCGTAGTCTTTGACTGAACTGACTAAAAGTCGAAACTTTTCTTCACTTTCCCGCAAGGATTTGGCCAGCGCTTGGCGACCGTCAAGCAACTGGGAATTGCCAAGTACAGAAGACACACGTAAATCTGTGTAGCTCGCCATGACGTACACTCCTTCGGAATTGTCGGATTAAGCCGGTGACTCACTCAGTTCAGAATTAATTAACATCCGGAGAGGCTTGATAGAAGAGGCTTTCATCTGGAACAAGATGGCTGTATAAAAATTCAACTTTCCCATCGACTGGCCAGACATCGCGGGACACAGAGGCATACACCCTGCATTATTCACAGACACTGTGGATAATTAAGGACGTTTACAATGTCCAAGAGAACCGTTAAGACAGTAGGTTGCCCTTGACGTGATCGACCAGGATTCCGCGCTATCTAAGTCGTTGAATCACCTGGAAATTTGCTTGCTTTTTAACGGATCCAAGAAAAAAAGGCAAGCCCACAAGGATCCTGTTCAATTTTGAGAAAGAGCTGAGGCAGAATCCCAACTGTCGTGTCTTTAGACGGTCTTCATTATTCATAATTTACCAAATTGATTGAAATTTCAGTTTATGCCATCGAGGCATAAATATTGCTCCTCATCTGTCGTTGTCCTGCTGTTGTAACTGTTGCAATGGTTCTGTTGCTTCTGATGAGGTGAGTATGAGGATTCTTCAGAGTTTAGCTGCTTTAGCCTTGATTCTTGGCGCATCGTCCGGCCTTGCTCAGTCCCATTCGTTAGTTGATCGCAATCGTTCGTCGCTAGCCAATAATGTTTTTCTGACCCAAGCCATTGATGGCGAGTTCGGCAAAGTGAGCAAAATTTATAAGGGTCAGGTTGAGCCCGTAGAACAAAGCTGGAGAGGTTACGGCATCCGCAATGGTGTGGGCCTTGAGATCTTCAAGTTTACTCAATTTAGCTTGTCACATACCCTCTTGAATCTTCGTTCGCGCGAGACCAGTTTGGAAAACATGCGCGGATCCAAACTCGCAGGTGAAATCAGTTTCGCCTTCAGCGCACCGATTGCCAATATTCAGTTTGGTTTGGGTATGATCGCATCACAAATGGAATATCAGGACTTTCAGAAGAGCGCATCTTTTGTCGGAACCGGCCACTACTACAGTATGGGTCTGAATTACTTCTTCAGTCAGATGTTTTCCTTGCAGGTGATCGGCAAGCACTCCGAGATTCGCCACACTGCTTCTGGTGGATCGCTTGACCTTCAGCAAATTAACACCGGCACCGATAGTCTGAGCCTTGGCCTCGCTATCTGGATTTGATTTAAAAAAAGGCCGCCGTTCCGAGTTGTCGGGACGGCGGCTTTTTTTTTGGTCTCAGACCTGAAACAATCTTTGAAAATTTTGCCAAACCTGAGCCTTGGCTTGTTCCTCGGTCCAATTCCGCAATTCCGCCATCAAGGCAATGGTTCCTACAACATTGGCTGGTTCGTTGCGTTGGCCGCGAACAGGTGCGAGATAAGGGCAATCCGTTTCCGTTAGCACCAGCTCCTGAGGCAACTCCTTCAAAAGCTTACGGAAGGATTCATTGTTCCTGGCATTGGCTGGTATTGAAAAATACCAACCATGCTGCTCGGCAGCGCGCAGGGCCAGTTTACTCTTGCCACCATAGCAGTGAAAGTCGACTCGCTTGACCCCATGAGCGGCGAGAATTTCCATCGATCGCTCTTCACGCTTACGGGTATGAATGATGATCGGCTTATCGAATTCCAAAGCGATGCCAATCAATTGCTCAAAGACTTTTTCCTGTGCGGCAAAGGTCTCTTCCCCAACCCAATGGCCATCGAGCCCACACTCGCCAATCGCAAAAACATGTCCGGCTGCCACTTCCCTTCGAATACTGGCAATTTCTTCCAGGACATCAAATTTTTTGACAGGAAAAGGCAGATTGCTGACGATATCATTGATGGCTTCGATCGGATAAATTCCAAGCGCTGGCTTGATCACAGGATACTGCTGAGCCATCTGCAAAATTCTTTGATTAGATTTTGGTTCCAGACCATTAACAACGATGGCGGTCAATCCACTTTGTTCGGCGCGGGCAATGACTTCCGGCAGATCCGAGGCAAAGTCCTCATGAGTTAAATGACTATGAACATCGACGTACACGAAGCAACCTCACTCTGATGCTCTCGTAACAGTCGAGAGCCTCGTCGATATACGCATATCTGAAGCGATCGGTCGACTATTTTTTGTCGAGGATGCCGTCACAAATTTCAGATCAAAGTTCTGGGCTTTTGCTCTTTCTTGCATACTCTGCAGGAGAGTTCGTAGTTTCGGCCAACTTTGAAAGGCCGTTTCAACCGAAATTCCCAGTGTGAACACTTGATTAAAAAGGGGATGTTCGCGCTGATTTTTAACTAAGCGATCAAATCGCGCCAATATCTCACGCTGCTCGGTCAACTCCAGGACCCCCCCTATTTGCGGCAGTTTCGTTAGCAAGGGATCCGCTTGTGAGAAGCGCTGAACGGTTTCTGGATCGGCATTGTTTAGTTCACCCCAGCGTTGTGTCACCCAATCGGCAATAGGAAACTCGCGAAGTTTAAGGGCGATCAAATTCGGATCGATAGGCGAGAGATCGACTCGATAGCCAAATGCCGAAGCCAATTCTGTAACGAATGGCGCTTCCATCCAACCGCGCACCGCGAAACTCTTTAATCCGGTAAACCCAGCTTTTTGCATAGTCGACTGGGCTGAAAAAAACAGCCTCAGCACCTCTTCACGATTGTAAACGGTCAGCGGTACATCCAATCCACAATCGCTTTCACAGACCTCCCCTTCGTCCAAGTAACCCCAGAAGGAGGGCTGTAACTTGAGAATAGTTCCCGCATGCTGCACCAACGCTTCTATCGGGGCCAGATAGAGTCCTACTTCATCTTCCGCCTGGACCACTTTCTGCAAAGTTTGCAGATTGTCCGTGGCTTTGGCTTGATCCAAAAAATAAGCTGGATTCACCAGATGAGTGAGGGGGATAGCTGGAAAGGTTTTCCTTAAGCGTATCAGGGCATCGATATTGGGTTCTTGGAGATCACGCCCCTCCCAATACACACCCACCTGAACGGTCACCAGGGGTTCCGCAACAGCCAAAGACGAAGGAAACAGGCAAGCGGAGACGAGCAGTCTCCAGGACAAGCAAGAGCGCATTCCTTGGCTCCACACAGAGGTGGGACTCAGTCCCACACAACTATTTGCGAGTGGTTCGACGCACAACAGCAGGTATCAACGGTAGGATAAATAGTATCAAGAAAGAAAGGGCCTGTCCATTTGCAGAAGATGCTCCGCCAAGGACACCACAATTAGATTTTTTGGAACTCTTGGAAGAAGTGACGGGCGAAGAACTTGTGCTTGGCTTAGAAGGGCCATACACTTCCACACTCTTACCGAGTCCGGAGCCTTCCTTCAACGCCACGGAAGAACACGAAATGTCAGTCAAAAGCGAACCTAAACCACGCTGCGTCGCGCGATTGAAGATCGTGCTACAGTTCTTGCCTTCGAAGATCGAATAATCTGCCATCATCATCCCGACCACAAAATGTTTGTAGCCGCTATTGGCAACCAGCAGATCAATCGATTTCAAAACCAAATGAGTGATATCTTCCAGGATCATACCGTCTTTCACATAAAGATCCCAGAGCATTCCAGAAATGAACTGGCTCCGCTGATGGGGTTCACGTGGCAAATCTGCGGAAGTCAAAGTCAGTGCGTTGTCGGCAGTGCGAAGACACTTTTTCGGCACATAGCAAATTCGGTTGCCAAAGCTCGTATCCGGGCAAATGCTCTCACCCAGACAGGCATTGCCGGTACGAGCAAAATTGAAGTAATCCGCAAGCGCTTCGTGAAGCACAAGTGATTCACCCGAGATTTCTGTGACGCTGTGATACACCACATGATGGCCTAACTCATGACCGACGACATCGGCGTCCGTCGCTAGGTTTTGCAGCACCGTCCCATCACCATCCCCAACATAAATAACATCGTAGCTCGAACCAGGTTGATAGAGAGCATTATTTACATCACCTTGGAATTCAGCATGCACAGCAATCCGAATCGGAACATTGCCAAAGTTCGTATAGCCCATGGTTTCCAACCACTCCAAAGCCCGATTAGCGTTGGTGAAGAGCGATACTTCTTCGAATTGACTGGATTGAGTCAGTGGATCGAAGGTGAAATCTAGACTTGCCTTGATCGCATAATCAAATGGCGATTCAACGACGGTGATGAAGTATTTATTTTCCAAATAACCCGTCGTCGTCATGTCGCGCAATGTGAATTCCTGAGTTGCGTCGTCAAGGATATTGTGCGGATAGATATTAGCTTTACCGGTTGCATGAAAATGTTTGGCTTGAAACTTATAGCTGCGCTGGTTATCAGCCACGACCATGTAATTCAAGCCATCCGCTTCCAACTCCCAAACCCAAACAGGGTTGAGTTGATCCGCATACAACCATAGACAGGCTTCGGTTTTGATCGTGGTGAACTGGTTTGAGACGCCGTTTTCCACGAGAGTATCGACAACGGTATTCCTGACGATATCTTGCGCCGGCCAATCACTGCTCGAGAACTCACTCTCCACAGCAAACTTTGGCATTTTGCCGAAAACCGCTAACTTGCCATCGGGTGTTTCGTGCGATTTGATCTGATACTGACACAGCGGAAAACCATCCACGGTAAAAGCATATTCCAAACTAGAAATCGTACTACCCGTCGTCAGGTTCATGCCTCTAAAGCTCTTTTGCTTGGCCTGAATGCGCGGGTTCAAGCCCCAGTCATGCAGCATGATATCCGTCTTCGCCCTCAGGCTCATAGGCCTGACAGGGCCGTCCTGTAGGCTTAACCCACGATTGGCGAAATCAAAGGATACTTTCGGATTGGATCCAAACGGATTCAGAAAAACTGTCTCGCCGTCCTCTGCGAAAGCAGACGAACTCAGAAACATAATCCCAATAATTCCGAATGCTTTGATACATTTCATAGGGCGTCCTGGGCTCGGTGCCTGTCCAGCCAAACACGTCCCATCAGAATCGGAAGCTTGGGGATAAATCTTGAGTCTAGGGGGCAAAACTATACAAAATTATACGTGGAGACAGAAGTTTCGCGCTTTAGGGGAGTAAGTCACGGCGGTTACAGTGAAAAAAAATAGGCGAGGGGGACGACCCAAAGGCCGTCCTCAAAGTCAGAACTGCTGATTTAACTCTTGATCAAGCCGTCGCGGAGTACGCTGATTTTATCCGCCGTAAGCCGCAGAGCCTCCTGCAGGATTTCGGTCTCCCAAGTATCACCTTTGACACAACTGGTGAGATTGAGGAGCCAGACAGTCAACTCATCAATAAAGGCTTTGCGATCGTCTTTCATCGAATGATCGTAGGCTTTATTCAGATAATCCAGCCAATCCTTATCAGGCTTTGGC